>DATDEV010000102.1:0-4122 GCA_036522995.1 Polyangiaceae bacterium | reverse complement strand
AAGAGTTACCTCTCAAGTAGGTTTTCAAATGCCTGTAACTAATGGTATTTTGGAATTGAGTTGGCGCCGATACTGGTACTGATAGTTTGTTCAGCTCAGTGTTCGCTGAGCTCCTAGGTCGGTCCTCATTTTCGTTCCTGCGCGGCGCCTCTCACCCCGAGGAGATGGTGGCGCGCGCGCGGGAGCTGGGGCTCTCGGCGCTGGCGCTGTGCGATCGCGACGGGCTCTACGGCTCGGTGCGCGCGCTGCGCGTGGCGCGCGCGCTGGAGCAGCGGGTGATCGTCGGCGCTGAGCTGAGCGTGGGCCCGCACGCCAAGGAGCACGAGCCGCCCGTGCTGGCGCTGCTGGTCGAGACCCACCACGGCTACCAGAACTTGTGTCGACTGCTGTCCCTCGCTCATCAGGGTCGTGAGAAGGGGACGAGCGCGCTCGAGCTCAGCTGGCTCGAGCGCCACAGCGCGGGTCTGGTCGCCGTCGTGCCGGCGCCGCGTTGTCCAGGCGACCCGAGCACTCCTCCGCCCGAGCTTCTGCAAGCGGTTCGTGAAGTGTTCGCAGGGCGCGCCTACTTGGCTGCGCATCGCCATCGTGACGGCTTCGATCGCGAGCGTATCGAGGCGGTCGAGGCCTGGTCGCTGCGCTACGACCTGCCCGTCGTGGCAAGCTCGCGTCCGTTATTCCACGACCCGTCGCGCAAGGCGCTGGCCGACGTTCTGCACTGCATCAGGCTCGGCACGACGCTCGAGCGAGCCGGCACGGCGCTGCCTGCCAACGCCGAGGCGGCACTCGGCTCGGAGCAAGAGCTGCTGCGGCGCTTCGCCGATCACCCCGAATGGGTATGGCGCGCCGGTGAGGTCGGCGCCGCGCTGAACTTTTCGCTGACGGAGCTCAAGTATCAGTTTCCGTGCACTCTCGAGCCCGGCGAGAGCGCAGACGACAAGCTGAGGCGACTTACCGAAGTCGGGCTGCAGCAGCGTTTCACGGCTGGAGTGCCGGAGAGCGTGCGCGCGCAGGTCGAAAAGGAGCTGGCCGTGATCGCGCGCATGAACGTGGCCCCGTACTTCTTGAGCACGCAGGAGGTGGTCGGGATGGCCCAAGCGCGCCAAATCCTGTGTCAAGGCCGGGGCAGCGCGGCCAACAGCGCCGTTTGCTATGCGCTCGGCATCACGGCCGTCGATCCGGCGCGTTCGAACCTGCTGTTCGAGCGCTTCTTGAGCGTGGAGCGTGCCGAGCCGCCCGACATCGACGTCGACTTCGAGCACGAGCGTCGCGAGGAGGTGATCCAGGACATCTACGCTCGCTGGGGGCGCGAGCGGGCCGCCATGGTCTCGGAGGTGATTTGCTACCGTGGCAAGTCGGCGCTGCGCGAAGTGGGCAAGGTTTTTGGCTTGCCCCTGGAGACGCTCGATCGCCTGAGCGGCTCGATCGGCCACTGGGACGACGCCGAGCAGAGCGCACAGCACGCGCGCGGTTTGGGGCTCGACGTGGAGGGCAAGCGGCTAGGGCAGGTGATCGAGCTGGCCCGGCTGCTGGGCGGCTTTCCGCGGCACCTGTCGATTCACGTCGGCGGTTTCGTGCTGTCGGCCGAGCCTCTCTACAACGTGGCGCCGATCGAGCCCGCCCGTATGCCAGGCCGTACGGTGGTGCCGTGGGACAAGGACGACATCGACACGCTCGGCTTCTTCAAGGTCGATGTGCTCGGGCTGGGGATGCTGACGGCGATCCGCAAGGCGCTGGCGATGATCCACGCCGACGGCGCTTTGCCCACGCCCGTGGGCGCCGAGCCGATGCTGAAGTTCGATCCGATCCTGGCCATGACGCGCATTCCGGGCGAGGAGCGCGCGGTGTACGCGATGGTCAGTCAGGCCGATACGGTGGGCGTATTTCAAATCGAGAGCCGGGCGCAGATGGCCATGCTGCCGCGCCTCCGCCCCAGGTCCTTTTACGATCTGGTGATCGAGGTGGCGATCGTGCGGCCCGGACCGATTCAGGGCGGCATGGTGCATCCGTACCTGAAGCGCCGAAATGGCGAGGAAGAAGCGCGCTCGCCCCATCCCATTCTGGAGCCGATCTTGGCGCGGACGCTGGGGGTACCGCTGTTTCAGGAGCAGGTGATGGAGATCGCTATCGTGGGCGCCGGGTATTCGGGGGGCGAAGCCGATCAGCTACGCCGGGACATGGCTGCCTGGAAGAAGAGCGGGCGGCTGCTGCGACACCGCGAGCGTTTGCTGGCCGGCTTCGAAGAGCGCGGCATCGCTCGAGAGTTCGGCGAAGCGCTGTTCGAGCAGATCAAGGGCTTTGGCGAGTACGGCTTTCCGGAGTCGCACGCTGCGTCGTTCGCGCTGCTGGTGTACGCCTCGTCCTGGGAAAAGTTGCATTTTCCGGCGCATTTTGCCTGCGCGCTGCTCAACTCGCAGCCGATGGGCTTCTACAGCCCGTCGACCATCATTCAGGATGCGGCTCGGCACGGCGTGACGGTGCGCGACGTCGACGTCACGCGCAGCGGCTGGGACAGCTCGCTCGAGCGGCTGCTCGACGAGCAGGGGCGGGAGCTCGGTGATGCGGCTACGGGCTCGGCCTTGCGTTTGGGCCTGCGGCTGGTGAAGGGCCTTGGCGAGAGTGTCGCGCGGCGTATCGAGGCGGTGCGCAGCGAATGGCGCTTTGCCAGCGTGGACGACGTGGTGCGGCGCTGCCAGCTGCGCAAGGACGACGTGGAGTCGCTGGCCGAAGCCGGCGCTTTCGAGAGTCTGGCCGCGTCGCGGCGCTCGGCGCTGTGGCAGGCGCGCAAGCCGCGAGCACCTGGCCTATTCGAAGCGAGCGCGCTGAGCGAGCCAGCCGAGCAGCTGCCCGAGCTGCGCGCCGCCGAGCGGCTGCTGCTCGATTACCGTCACAAGGGCCTCTCCGTGGACGATCATCCGATGCGCCACTTTCGAGAAAAGTTGAAGGCGCGGCAGGTCGTCACTGCCCGGGAGCTGTTCGATTGTCAGCAGGGCCAGCGGGTCGAAGTGGCGGGGGTCGTCACCTGCCGCCAGCAGCCGGCTACGGCGAGCGGTGTGGTGTTCATCACCCTCGAGGACGAAACCGGCTTTTTGAACCTGGTTTTGTGGAGTCGGGTGTACGAAGCGTACCGGCTGCCGGCGCGCCACGCCGCCATCATGCTGGCGCGCGGAACGATCGAACGACAGGGTCGCCCGCCCGGCGTGCGCGTCACCACTGCGTACGATCCGCTGATCGATGAGGCGGCCGACGTAGCGCCCGTGATTCACGTGATGGTGGAGGCGCTGCTGCGTCTCGACGTGCCCGGTCGTGACATCGAAAAGGCGTCGCGTGATTTCCATTAGCAATCCTGACGGCGAGCGACCGAGCAGCTGGCATGAGCGCAGCTGGTGGGCCGGGGTGGCTGGGGCTGTTGGCGTTGGGCTTGGGCGCCTGTGCAGCGGAGCTGGTCTTTCCGGCCGCTCCGGCTCCTGACGGCGCGGCGTCAGCGGGTGCGCCCAACGACGGCATCACGGGGCAGGTGGGCGAGGGCGGCGCGCCGGGTGCGCCGCCCTGCAGCCGCTTGCAAGTGCCCGACCATTCGAGGTTCTCCGCCCAGGGCGGCGAGGGCGGGGCTCCGGCTCCCGGGGTGAGCGGAGCGGGGGCGTCGTCGGGCGCAACGGCTGAGCTGGACGGGGAAAGCGATGGCGGCGCTGCCGGCAGCAATCCTGGCGAGCCCCCAGCGCCGCCCGAGCTCTACTTCAGTGAGTACGTGGAAGGGCCGAGCAGCACCAAAGCGCTCGAGATCTACGTCGTTTTGGCGACGTCGCTCGAGGGCTGCGACCTTTTGACCTACTTCAACGGCAGCCTCGAACCTGCGCGCCTGGCGCTGCATGGCGACGTGACACCAGGCAGCGCCTACGTGCTCTGTTCTTCCCAGCTCGCGGCCGCCGAGCCCGGGCGTTGCGACCGCTCCACCAACCTGACCTTCAACGGTAACGACTCGCTGGCGTTGGCTTGCGCAGGCAGTGTGCTCGACGTCTTTGGTCAAATCGGCGTCGATCCCGGCCCGTCATGGGGAGACGGCGCCAGCATCGATCACACGCTGCGCCGGAGCTGCTCGGTCATGCGCGGTCGGGTCGACGGCAA
>DATDEV010000101.1:0-2589 GCA_036522995.1 Polyangiaceae bacterium | reverse complement strand
AGGAGGCGACGGCGCGGCGGGAGGGGACGAGACAGCCGAAGGCGCTGCGGCGGCAGGCGGCGACGAGACGGTGAGGGAAGGGGCTTTGCGGGGTGCCAGCGAGAGCGCTGCCGGGGTGGAATCGGGCAACTGGGCAGGAGTCCCTTCCCACATCGACATCGCATGCGGGAAGGCGAGCCACGCCGAGCGCGCACCGAACAGGACAGCGACCGTTGCGAACCCAACCGTGAAGCTCACCACCGTTTCCTTGCGCAGCCGCCAGCGACGCTTCGGACGCGGCGTTCTCGGCGGTACGGGCCGCTGGGGCGCTGTCCTGGTCGGCGGCTCGGGCAGGGCTCCCGCTTGGGGCGATGGCGAATAAATGGTCGCCTTCGCGTGCGAACCGGAGTCGAGCGGGGGCTCGGGCACGTCGAGCGGCCCGATCGGCTCGGTGGTGAGATCGCGCGGCTGCTCGCCAGGGCGCGCCGCGTGCTCGGCAAGGTGGCGCTCGAGCGCTTGAAAGGTGGCCTCGCGCAGCTCACGCATGGTCTGGTACCGCTCTTGGGGCAGCTTGACGATCGCGCGACCGACCAGCTTGCCGACGTAACGCGGAATGCGCGGGTCGAGCGTCTCGAGCCGCGGCGGATCCCGGTAGAGCTGCATCCACGCCACGTGCTCGTTGCTCGGCAGCGCACCGCCGAGCGTGAGCGGGTGGGCGTACAGCATCTCGAACAGCATGGTGCCGAGCGCGAACACGTCGCTGCCCGGCGTCGCGCTCAGCCCCTGCAGCTGCTCGGGACTCATGTAGAAGACGGTGCCCTGCAGGCGATCCTTCTGCGTGGTCACCTGCGCGCCGCCCAGCACCTTCGCAATGCCGAAATCCAGCACTTTTACGCGGTTGGGGGGCTCGATGAAGATGTTCTCGGGCTTCAGATCGCGATGGATCACGCCATGGTCGTGCGCCGCCTGCATGCCGTCGGCGATCTGCAGCGCGATCATCAGCGCTTCGCGCACCGACAGGCGACCGGTGCTCATCAACGTGTGCCGAAGCGTGCGCCCCTCCAGCTTCTCCATCACGATGTAGACGAGCCCGTCGGCGATCCCGGCGTCCATCACGCGCACCAGGTTCGGGTGGGTCATCGACGCCAGCACGACAGCTTCGGCTTGCGCGCGCCGCCCGAGGTCGCGGCCCACCTCGCGCAGGGTTTTGATCACCTTCACGGCGACCGTGCGCCTCAAGAATCGATCGAAACATTCGTACACCCACGCATGCCCGCCCTTGCCGAGCAGAGCGCGCACTTCCAGCTTCCCGAGGAACAGATCGCCCGAGGCGAGTGGTCCGGCGCTGCCCGGACGAACCCTGAGGACTTTCGCCACCACTAATGCGTTTACCGTCGGCGCTTCGCCGCCGCCAGTTGCGTGAAGCCGCGACACTCTCGAAAAAAACTACCAGCGTGCCCACCGTCCGCTGATCATCAGATGGTGGGACCAGCCCTGCAAAGCCCGACAGTGGCAGTCATTCAGCAACTCGTCGCGCTCCGCTCCCGATTGGGACCGCAGCGTTGAAGACGTTCGTCCACGCTGCCCGGAAGGCTTGAAAGATATTGAAGTTGCTAGAGAAAATGCAGCGCGCTGTGCTTGAATATTGCCCAAGCATCTGGCGACGTCACGCAACAGACGGTAGACGAACGACGTGCCAAGCTTGCTCGCTAAGCCTTGCCGTTCGGCTCTGAGAGGAGCCCACCCATGCCCTTGAAAAAGTCGAATTGGATTTGCACCGTCCTGATCGGATCGGCCTCCGCTCTGGTCCTCGGCTCAACACTCCCCAGCTGCTCCCCCAGCTGTGAAGAGCTCGCCAACTGCGGCCCCCACACGCCCTCCACCGCCGGCAGCTCCGGCACCTCCGGCGACGGCGGCGAAGCCGGCAGCCCCGACCCCGGCACCGGCGGCACCCAAAGCCAAGCCGGCACCAGCGGCGAAGGCGGCGGTAGCGGTGGTGCCGGCGGCAGCGGTGATGCGGGCGGAAGCGGAGGCGGCGCAAGCGGCACCGCTGGAGATGGCGGAGCCGCAGGCGCGGGTGGCAGCGGCACGGGCCCCTGCGATCGCGCCCAGAGCCCCCACGATGAGGCTTGCCTCGTTTCAGACGATTTCGCCGTCTTCGTTTCCGCAGTTGGAAGCGACGCTAATGCCGGCACGCAAGACGCGCCGGTCGCGTCGCTGACCAAGGCCGTCGAGCTCGCAGCCGGCACCAAGCTCGTCCTGGTTTGCACCGACACCTACGACGAGCACGTCAACATCATGCGCGGTGCCCAGGTTTTCGGCGGTTTCAGCTGCGCCGACTGGAGCCCCGACGCAGCGAAGCCGTTGTTCAAACCGTCGACCGCCGGCCCAGCTCTCAAGATCGACACCGTTACAGAGACTGTCCTGCTCGATAGCCTCGACTTCGAGGTCGGCGATGCCGTCGCCGCTGGCGAAACCGCCCTCACGACGATCATCAATGAGTCTCCTGCCGTCACACTTCGGGCCCTCTCTCTGAAGGCAGGCAAGGGCAAGACGGGGGCCAACGGTACGCTGACGACGTTCACGTTCCCGAATGCCTCCGAGTTGGAT
>DATDEV010000100.1:0-3559 GCA_036522995.1 Polyangiaceae bacterium | reverse complement strand
CCGGTGCCGCCCGAGCCGCCGATGACGAAACCCGTGCCGCCAGTACCGCCGCTCTGTTGGCCGCCACTCGGGGCCGAGCCGCCGCTGCCGCCACTCGAGCGGCCGCTCGTGCCCGAGCCGCCGCTCGTGGTGCTGCCGGTTCCGCCGGTGGTCGCGCCGCTTCCGCCGCCGCCGGTGCTGCCACTTCCGGAGCTGCCACCGAGCTCCAAGTCACCACCCAGATCGTTTTCAGCGGTGGCGCAGGCCACCAGGAGTCCGGCGAACAGAGTAGAGAGGACTGGCTTCACGTCAGATAGGGTGTCCGCTCCGTGTCGCAAGGATTTTAGCTTTTGCCGAAAACGACCGCACACCAGGTGCGTGCCTGTAGGTGATTGGGCAGCGCTGGCTCCGGCGAGGTCATCGGGCCCCTTGTCAGCGCTGATTCGCCGAATCGGAGTTTGATCTCGAAATCGTATCCACACCGCATCCAGGTGGGACGACGTCGGACATCAAGCCACGTGGGCGGTTCGAGCCGCCTCCGTGTTGATGCTCGGCGGGATGGACATGGCGCAGGTACGTGAAGGATCCGGTCACGGGCGTGCTGCGACTCGGTCGCTTCGGGTGGAAGGCCGAGAAGGTGGACGTGCGTCATCAGGCAGCGGAAGCCGCCTTCGACGGCATGGGCCTCGGACAGCGCAGCTGCGGCGACCGGTCGCGCAGGGCGAGCAGATCTTCAAGACCATCGGCTGCTCCAACTGCCACGTGACCGACGTCGTCACGAGCGCTAATCACCCTTTCTCTGAGCTGCGTGACCCGCTTTGGCGATGCAGCGCGAGCCTGCGCAGTGCTGGCTTCCGATCTTGCGACAGCTGGATTTGCCGCTGGCGCTGTCATCTCGCTCTAGCAACGTTCGAAAATTGTTCCCAGCGCGAGCACGCTAGACGTAAGCGCCGCCGTCCCTTGCTGGTTCGTGCGTGTGGTGCAACCCTTCGCAAGTCGAGGCGCCGCCCTCTGCAATCTCGACAGCACGAACGAGCCCCACGATGAATGCACGCGTTGCTTGCGGTGTGTTGGCATGGTTGTCGGTCGCTGCGTGCAACCGGCCTGACTCGCTATTGTTCTCCGACACCGACAGGCTGCCGGTTACCGGCGGCGGTACCGACGGTCAGAACGTCGCAGGCGTGAGCCCGGGCGGCGGCGCGGGTGGCACTCAGGCGCCGCAGTCCGGCGCTGGCAGCGGCGCCGCGCCCAGCACGGGAGGCATGCTCGATGGCGGTGCCCCCGGAGAGCCAGAAGCTGGCGGGCCTAATGAGACCGGCGGCATGGCGGGGGCTGTCGATGGCGGCAAGGGCGGCGGCGGCGCCGCTGCTACGGCTGGAACCGGCGGCAAGCCTGCGCCGGAACGCCCCGTGTGCGGCAACGGGAAGCTCGAAGCGGGCGAGCAATGCGACGACGCTGGCCACGCAGGCAGCGACGGCTGCAGCGCCACCTGTGAGGTCGTTTGCAGTGACTACGGCGAAGCTGCCATCGCGTCAGCCGACCATCATTGCTACGTCGGCTACGACGAAGCCGATTTCGAAGGCGCTATCGCCGACTGCGAGGAGCGCGGCGGTCATATCGTCAGTATCTCGAGCGAGGCCGAGAACGCGGTCGTGAGCGAGCTGGTCAGGAGCTCGAAATGGATCGGCGCCTTCGAGGACGCCCCCATCACCAGCCCAGGCACGGGCCAATACGAATGGGTGACGGGCGAGCCGTTCGCATACGAGAGCTGGGCCGACGAGGAGCCGGACAGCGCCGAATTCCGCTGCGACAGCGCCGGTCCTGGTGGCTACAACGAGAGCTGCTACCAGCACTGCATCCTGATGCTGGGAGGCGGGCTCTGGAGCGTCAGTCGTTGTGACGCTTCCGACGGCTACGTTTGCGAGTGGGAGCCCCCGGGCGAGTGAGCCGCGCGCGCTAACGCCTCGCTGCGACATTTGCGTCCTGCCCGCGGGCTTGGCCGGCAGCGCGGGCGCGCTCCGGCGTGGATTTACCGAGGACGCGGGCGCGCGGGTTTGGGCACGCGGCATGCAGCTCGGTGGTAATGCCCTCGGAAAAATTGCTCAATTCTCAGCAGCGCGCCGAGGCGGTGGCGCTGACGGCGCTACGCATTGTCGTGGGTGCCATCTTTGTCGTGCACGGGGCAATGAAGCTCATGGACGTGCCCGGCACCGCTCAGGGCTTTGCGGCCCTTGGCATCCCGTATCCAGCTTACGCTGTGTACCTGGCGATCGCCGGCGAGCTGGGCGGTGGTCTTGGTTTGATGCTCGGTTTGCTGACGCGGGTCGCGGCCCTGGGAGCGCTGTGCTCGATGGCCGTCGCCATCGGCTATGCGCACTTGGGCCACGGACTACTGGCCAAGAACGGCGGCTGGGAGTACCCGCTGGTGCTCGGGTTGATCGCCCTGTACTTCGTGACTCGAGGTGGCGGTCCGGCGAGCGTCGACGCCAGGTTCGCGCGGCGCCAGGAGCTACCGAGCTGGCGTACGGTACGCACCACGTCCCACGCCTGAGGCGAACCTAGCCGCCTGGCGGCGGCAAGGTTCCGTTGTGCAGGCGTAAGCCCATCAGCACGTCGTCGTGCTCGACGTCACCGACTCTGAAGGCTCCGGGTAGCCGCCCCTCGACTCGAAAGCCGAGATCCTCGTAGAGCGAGATCGCACGCGCATTGTCTTGTCGCGTGCGGAGCTCGACGCGCGTGAGACCCGTCGGGCGAGCGGCCATGATCGCGGCCTCGCACAGCGCTCGCCCCAGCCCCAAGAACCAGTAGGCTTTCAGCACGGAGAGGCCCAGCTCGCCCACGTGGTGAACTCGCGGCCGGGTCAGGCGCTTGATGACCACGAGCGCGGCCAGCTCGCCGTCGACGACGCCCTTGAGCGCCAGACCCACTTCGGGGGCTTGCAGCGCGCCGAGCAGCTCGGCCTGTTCTTCGACGCCTCGGCCCAGCTCACCCGGGCCGAAGGCCATGAAATCGGTTTCGCCCGCTGCTCGTTCGTAGTGGGCCAGCACTGCTGCGGCGTCGGCTGGAGTGACGCGCGCGAGCTCGGCGTGGCGGCTACCGCGCAGCGCAATGGACTGGGGAAAGCCAGGCGTCGTCATGTTCGAGGGTCGCCAGGCTAGCACGGGTATGACTGCGCTTAACGTGCCTCGAACCAACCTAGGGCTCGACTTCGAACGGATTGGCGAACGCGGGATTGGTCAGGAAGCCTTCATCCGTGAGCGCTTCGAGGAACCCCACGATACCGAATGCGGGGCTGCCAGTATTCAGATGACTTTGGGAACACGCACGAGCTTGTGATTCGGGCTGGCCTTCGGCACGGCGCTTGCTGCTTGGCCATGCCATGAGCAGCCAGCAAACGCCAAAGAAGCTCAACCCAGACAACGTTTCAGTGCACCCTGAGACGAAGCCTCAGGCCAAGCGCGGAGCTCCGGGCAAGGAGAGCTCGAAGCGGCAGGCGAGCGGGCCCGATGCTCGGTCGCCTCACGATCGCGATGGTAACGAAGGACAGGGCAGCCGCACGCTCAAGCGCGCCGCGCGCTAA
>DATDEV010000099.1:0-2121 GCA_036522995.1 Polyangiaceae bacterium | reverse complement strand
CTTGCTCCCCGCTCTCGACCAAAGACGTCGGCGAATCCTGCGGCCCCCCCACCGTCTGTAAACGAGGCCTCGGCTGCGTCGGCGGCCACTGCGTCAAACTCTGCGCCTTCGAAGCATGCGGCGAGCCCAGCTGCGCCCCCTCCGAAGGCACCTGCACTCGCTTCGACCGCGATCCCCCCGGCGTCGGCGAATGCACCCTCCCCTGACGCCGCTCCCCCGTCAGCCCCCCACCGCTCCAAGTAACGCGCGGCGACATGCCGGCCGGTCGCTCAAAACGCCATAAATTGCGGGCTGGCGAGACCGTCACGGCAGCGTCGAAACTCCGTTGACCGCCTCTCCTTTTCGTGGGAGATACCCCCTCCCTTCGGCACCCCCGAAGGGCCGGAAAACCCCGGGCCATTAGCTCAATTGGTAGAGCAGCGGACTCTTAATCCGTTGGCTCGCAGTTCAAGTCTGCGATGGCCCACAAAGTGAAAAGACGGCGCCCCGACGAGAGTTAGGGCGCCGTCGCCGGTTTGTGGGTGGGCGACCCGGAACGAAGCTGGGTCGACTCGCTGGGCGAGCTCAGGGCGCAGCGAGCGCCTGGAGCGCTTGCTGGTAGCTGCTCAGGGAAGGATCTTTCGGGAACTTCCGCAGCAAGGCTTCGAGCTCCTGCAGGACCAGCTCTCGCGCCGCAGTGCTGCGCGCAGCCTCGGTGCCGAGCGGCGGGGCGGGCGCGGCGGGCAGCATCGGTTCGTCGACGCTGAGCGCTGCGCTCCCCCCGTTCACGAAAGCGTCCGAGCTGGCGATGGCCTTGACCATGTCCCGCGTGGTCATCTCACTCCATAAGGTCGAGGTCGCTTGCTCCAGCTCGCATTGCAGGCGTTCGCCCGGCACCCGCTTGAGGGCCCAGGCCACCCAATGCTTCCTCGTGCATTCGAGCACCTCCCCGGCCGCAAGCAGCGCGCTTGCCAGCTCGGCCGGGCCACGCACTTCCCGTTGCGTCCCATCATCCAGCTGCAGCTTGACGACATCGTTGGCCGAACGCCACCTGCCGAGCTCGTCGAAGGACTGGAAGGCAAAGCCGAACGGATCCGTGAGCTGGTGACAGGAACGACACGCTGGGTCCGCCGTCGCTTGCTCGATCCATGTCCGAGTATCTTCGCCCGGACCGGGTGGCGACGGGAAATCGATGCCCGCGGGCGGGTCCGGCGGCGGCGAGCACAACAGACGGCTCCGAATCCACTTCCCACGTGGGGTCGGGGTCGAGAAGGCGGTCATGAAGCTGGCTTGAGTCAACGCTCCTGCGTACCGCGCTCCGTCGAGCTCGAAGCGCTCCCGACCGCTCGCGGGCGCGGGCAGCCCATAATGCGTGGCCATCGGCGCGTCCAAAAAGGTGAACGACTCGGTCAGTAGCGAGGCAAGCGGTGCGTCTGCCGCCACGTGCCAGTCGAAGAAGCCTTCGGTTTCCGCGCGCATGGCCTGGACCAGCTCTGCCGGCACCAGCTCGCTGGCGCTCAAGTGATCGAGGCCCAACCAAGCGCCATAGAGCTCGCGCATGCTCCCCGCGAAGGCAGGCGAGGCGCTCAATCGATTCAGCTGTCCCTCCAGGTTTTGCAGCAGTGTCCCTGCGTCTGCGTGCGCGCTCAGCTCGGCATCCGGCGGCGCGGCAGTGAGGAAATAGGACAGCCGTGTGGCCAGCTCGTAGTCGGAGAGCGGGCCATTCGTCAGCTCCACCTTGTAGAGGAAGTGGGGCGATTGCAGCGCGGCCTCGACGAGAGTCCTGACAGCAATGGTAAACTCACTGCCGGCAAGCGCGCTGCGAAAGAGGCCGAGATAGCGCGACCGCTCCGACTCCGCGAGCGGCCGGCGATAGACTCGCTTCACGAAGCCATCGATGAAGTCGAGCGCGCACGCCTCCGGCTCCTGGCCCTCGTTCAGGCAGGTCACGTCGAGTTTAAGCTCGCTCGCGGCAGCTCTGGCGGCAGCGGCGAGCGCGCTGAGCCGAGCGGGATGGTAGGTCGGCGCAAAAGGCAGCGTTTGCCCGTAGTAATTCCGAGTATTTTCGTCCTTGAGCGGTTCGATCTGCGCGCCGGCGAGCTCGAGAATGCTGCGCGCGTGCTCGAAGCTCGTGAGCGCCAC
>DATDEV010000098.1:0-7249 GCA_036522995.1 Polyangiaceae bacterium | reverse complement strand
TGGCTTCGATCTGGTGGAGATTGCTCCCGCCTACGACCCCAGCGGCATCACCGGCATCGTCGGTGTCACGCTGCTCCAGGAAGTGCTCGCCGCGCTGGCCGACACTCGTCGCAGCGCCCGGCCCGCCAAGAGCGGGCTGCCTCGCGCCAGCCGCCGCCGCGGCAACCGCTTCTCGCCCTAGCACCGCCGCGCGAAGCAACGCGCAATAGCTTTCGTGCCGTCGCGGGAACGGCTTCGTTGGCCAGCCGAACGCTCGAGAGTTTTTCACGGGCAGATCGGGAGATCGGGATTACCTGGAGAGTGCGGCCAGGATCGCGCCGGGGCGGTCGCTGACGATGTAGTCGACGCCGAGCGCGCTGAGCTCGCGAGCGCGCTGCTCGTCGTTGACGGTCCAGGTCCCGACCAGCGCCTGGCGGCTGCGCCAGGCCTGCATCCGCTGCGGCGTGACGAGCGCGTGCTCGGGATGAACCGCCTTGGCGCCCATGCGACTGAAGGTGGCGGCGCCGACGAGCGCGGCGGCGCGCGCCATGGGGCTGCTCGTGTGAAACAGGAACGCGGTCGGTACGCGCGGCAGTGAGCGCGCCAGCGCCCAGACGAAGCGCGGATCGAAGCTCGAGATGAGCACGCCGTGCGGTGCCCAGGCGTGGCGTGTCAACAGCCCCGCTACCCCGTGAACCAGCTCGCGACGCCGGCGCACGTCGGACTTCACCTCGACGTTGACCAGCAGCTCGTGCGCCGCGGCCCAATCCAGCACGTCGCCCAGCAGCGGCACGCGCTCGCCGCGCCCCACGTCGGCCGAGAGCGCCTCGGCCAGGCTCAACTGCTCGAGCGCGCGCTTGTCCTGGCCACCGGTCACGCGCTCGAGCGTCACGTCGTGAAGCACCAGGACTTCGCCAGTTCTTGCCAGGCGGACGTCGAGCTCGACACCCTGAGCTCCCTCTTGCCTCGCCAGCTCGAAGGCCGCGTGCGTGTTCTCCGGCGCCGCGTGGCGCGCGCCGCGATGTCCGAGCACCAGCGGCGGCTGGCCGGCTCCACGACGCAACCTTTCCAGGGCGAGCGGGCTAGCGACCATGCGCGAACGTCAAGCTGCTCCGGCGACTTCGCCGGCGAGCTCGGTCGCGATGCTGCGTGCCACGCGCCGTGCTTCGTCGAGCGCGGAGCTGGGAAACGAGATGCCGCCGACCACTGGATGGCCGCCGCCGCCGTAGCGCGCGCAGATCGCGCTGATGTCGGTGTCGAGTGGGCGCCCCGACCAGGGATTGTAGCCGACCGAGATCTTCGGGCCGTTCTTGAGCAGGCCGATCACGACCGAGTACACGGAATCGGGGAACAGCGCGTAGGTCACGAATTTCCCGACGCTTTCCAGCACGCTCTCGGTCAGGTCGACGAACACCACCCGCCCCAGCCGCTCACTCTTTTGCTGTACCCGGGCCACGTAACGCTCGTGCTTCCTGCCGAGCGGCTTGTAGCGGTTCGCCACGGCCTTGCTGCGTGCCACTTCCTCGAGAGGACGCGCCAGCAGCGCGGGCACCAGCTCCTTGAAGAAGGCGTCGTCACCATAGTGCTCCACCACGCTGACGAGCTGCATGATCGGGGAGACACGACTGACCGCGTCGGCCGGTGAGGCAAAACGCGCGGAGTCGACCATGTCCGCGTAGCGCACCAGCTCGGCCAGATCCGGCGTGTCGATGCCGAACCTTTCGCGAGCGACGTCGGCGATCAGTTTGGTGCAGGATGAGTAGCCGGCGTCGAAGAAGAACTGGCCCGAGCTGCGACGTGCCTCGAACACGGCGCGATCGTCGTCCCCAGCGAAGGCGGTGCGGTGGTGATCGAAGTACCAGCTGAGCTTGTCGGAGGGGGAGAAGCGATAGTCGAGGATCGCGTTCTGGTCGCCGCTCAGCAGCTTCTCGTCGGCGCGTGGCTGGCCGGCGCCGTAGCCGCAGGTGCGGTACTCGAAGCGGGTGTCCTTGGGGAGCCCCAGCTCGCCCATCAGCCGGGTGAACAGCACCGCGCTCGAGAGGCCGTCGAAGCAGTGGCCGTGGGTTGCCACCACGAATCGCATCTCGGCGGTCTTAGCATGGTCGCGCGCCATCCGCGAAAAAGCCGCGGGGCCCCAACCCCCACCTCCGTGTCCTGGGGCGCTCGGCCAACAACCGGTCCGGCGCTTGGCCGATTTGGCGTCATGCCAATGCCAAGTGCTCGGATTCTCGAGGGGGACCGCCTTCCGGCTCGTCTCGCAGATCTGCAAGAGCCGCCAGTGCGGCTCTACCTGCACGGCGAGTTGCCGCGCGGTCCTGCCGTCGCGATCGTGGGAACGCGCAGGGCTTCGGCGGCGGGTGTGGCCTACACTCGTGCGCTAGCGGCCGAGCTGGCGGCAGAAGGAGTGGCGGTGCTGTCGGGCGGAGCCAAGGGCATCGACTCGGCGGCGCACCGGGGCGCGCTCGACGCCCAAGGCACGACGGTCGTGGTCGCGCCGGCGGGAATCCTGCAGCCGTTTCCGGAAGGCAACGAGACTCTGTTTCAGAACGTCGTGGCAGCGGGGGGGGCGTACCTTTCGCTGGTTGCTGACGACGTCCCGGCAAACAGGGGCATTTTCTTTGCGCGCAACGCGTGCCTCGTCGCGCTGGCTCACGCCGTCATCGTGACAGAGACGCCTTGTCGGAGCGGCGCCCGCAACGCCAGCGCCTGGGCACGGCAGCTCGGACGTCCGTTGTTCGTCGTCCCGCATTCTCCGTGGCACGAGCCCGGCGCAGGCGCGGTCATCGAGCTGCTGCTCGGCGCCATCCCGTTGGACGGGGCCAAACGGGTGCTCAACTTACTCAGCGCCGCCGGCCTGCGCGGTCTCCCCGCCGGCGGCGGCGAGGGCGGCGCTCCTGCCGAACCTGGGCAGCCCGCGCTCCCGGGTTTCGAGGCAGATCCAGTGCTGGCGGCCGTCAGATCCGGCGCCCAGCATGTGGACCAAATTGCCGCTGCTTCCGGCCTCCCGCTGGCCGTCGTCCAGCAACGGGTCTTGACTCTGACCCTGTCCGGGGTGTTAGTTCCGGGCCCGTGGGGTTCTGTGAAACTCGTAACGTATTGATTTGATTGAGTAATGCCCCGGGGCCCGGTGATCACCGGGTTGCGCGTCCCCCCGAGACGTCGCATTCAGGGGTCGGAAAGGGCCAGCGCGCCAACCAATGCCCAAGACCCTCGTCGTCGTCGAATCTCCAGCCAAAGCCAAGACGATCCAGAAATACCTCGGCAAGGGGTACGAGGTTCTGGCCAGCAAGGGTCACGTCAAGGACCTGCCCAAGAAGATGGGCATCGATGTGGAACACGGGTTTCGTGAAACTTACGAAATCATCGAGGCCAAAGCGAAGGTGCTCCAGGACCTCAAACACGAGGTCCGCGACGCGGACGTCCTGCTCCTCGCAACCGACCCTGATCGCGAAGGTGAGGCGATCGCCTGGCACTTGATGGAGGAGCTGCAGCGCCCGGAGCTGTCGGTACGCCGCGTCGAGTTCGAAGAGATCACCAAGAAGGGCGTGGAGCGAGGTCTCAGTAACCCACGCGACCTGGATCAGAACTTGTATGACGCCCAGCGCTGCCGCCGGGTGCTCGACCGCATCGTGGGCTACGACGTATCGGCGCTGGTGTGGTCGAAGCTGGCGTTCGGCTTGAGCGCGGGCCGCGTGCAATCGGTGGCGCTGCGTCTGATCGTCGAGCGCGAGCGCGAGATCGAGGCCTTCATTCCGGAAGAGTACTGGAACGTCGGCGTGTCGCTGCGCGGTAAGGCCAAGCAGAGCTTCATGGCGCGCCTGACCAAGGCGGACGGCGAAAAGCTCGAGGTCAAGGACGGCACGCTCGCCGGCCAGGTGAAGGAAGAGCTCACCGCGGCCAGCTACAAGGTGCAGAACGTCACGCAGCGCGAGCAGAAGCGCAACGCGGCGGCGCCCTACACCACCAGCAAGATTCAGCAGGACGCGACGAGCTACCTACGCTTCACCACGAAGCGCACGATGAGCATCGCGCAGAAGCTGTACGAGGGCATCGACCTCAAGAAGGACGGTGGTCTGGTCGGCCTCATCACCTACATGCGTACCGACTCGGTGCGCGTCAGCCCCGACGCCATCATCGAGGCGCGCGCCTACATCGAGGCCACGCACGGCAAGAAGTTCCTGCCTGAGAAGCCGAACGTCTTCAAGTCGCGCAAGGACGCGCAAGAGGCGCACGAAGCCATCCGCCCGACCTCGCTCGACTACTCACCGACCAAGGTGCGCAAGTACCTGACCGACGAACAGTTCAAGCTGTACAAGCTGGTTTGGGATCGCTTCCTGGCCTCGCAGATGTCGCCGGCCGTCTACGATCAGACGGGCATCGACATCGAGGCGACGTGCAAGGCCGGCTCGACGCACAAGACGCTGGGTCTACGCGCCAGCGGCAAGGTGCTCAAGTTCGCGGGCTGGCTGCAGCAGTACGAGTCCGACAAGGCAGACGCCGAGGAAGAGACGCCCAAGCAGCTAGCCGGTGAGGAAGACGCCAAGGAAGAAGGCGGCGCCAACGGCGCGGCCGCGGCTGCTGCCGCTGCCGACGACGAGGAGGCCTTGCTGCCGGAGATGGCCGTGGCCGAGGCGCTGTCGCTGGTCACGCCGCCCGGAGTGCTGGCCGAGCAGAAGTTCACGCAGCCGCCGCCCCGCTTCAACGAAGGCTCGCTGGTGCGTGAGCTCGAGAAGCGCGGCATTGGTCGTCCCTCGACCTACGCCGAGATCATCAGCAAGGTGCAGGCGCGCGACTACGTCGAACGCTTACCCGGTGGTCAGATGAAGGCCTCCGACCTGGGCAAGACCGTCATCGACGGCCTGGTGGCGACCAAGCTCGACTTCATGGAGCCGAGCTTCACGGCCAGCATGGAAGAAGAGCTCGACGACGTGCAGGCCGGCAAGCTCGAGCGCGTCAAGCTGCTCGAGCGCTTCTACGGCCGTTTCCGCGAGGTGCTCGACGTCGCGAAGAAGCTCAAGCGCTGGGCGCCCGAGCCGGAAATGACCGAGTTCCCTTGCCCCGAGACCGGCGAGCAGGGCCACAAGCTACTCAAGCGCTGGAGCAAGAACGGCTTCTTCCTCGGCTGCGAGGACTACCCGAAGTGCAAGTACACGCGGGACTACGGCACCGACGGCAAGCCGCAGCCGGTCAAGCTGACCGACTACGACTGCGAGAAGTGCGGCAAGAAGATGATCATCAAGAGCGGCCGCTACGGCGAGTTCTTGTCTTGCAGCGACTACCCGACCTGCAAGACGACGCGCCCGGTGCCGCTCGGCGTGCCTTGCCCCAAGTGCGGTGGCGACATCGTCGAGGTGCGCTCGAAGAAGCGCGGTGCCAAGTCGTTCTACGGCTGCACCCGCTACGCGGCCACGCCCAGCTGCGACTTCAAGGCCTGGCAGAAGCCGGTCGCGATCCCGTGCCCGGTTTGCAAGTGCCCGTTCATGACCATCGGCGGCGGCGCCAAGAGCCCGAAGCTGGTCTGCGGACGCGGCAAGGAGTGCGGGCATTCACAGCCGCTCGAAGAGGGCATGCTGGAGGCGATGGCCAAGAACGGCGGCGGCCTGGACGCGCTCGAGGCTGCCGACGCAGCCGAGGCGCCCAAGCGCGGCGGGCAGGATAGCCCGGCGTCGGTTTCGCCGTGACGCCGGTCGTCAGCATCGTGGGCGCCGGGCTGGCGGGCTGCGAGGCTGCCCTCACGTTGGCGGCTCGCGGCATCGACGTGCGGCTCTACGAGCAAAAGCCGCAGGCACGCACGCCGGCGCAGACCAGCGACAAGCTGTGCGAGCTGGTTTGCTCCAACTCGTTTCGCGGCGCTGCGCTGTCCAACGCAGTGGGCCTGCTCAAAGAGGAGATGCGGCGGCTCGGCTCGTTCGTGATGCAGGTCGCCGACGAGACGCGCGTCCCGGCGGGTGGAGCGTTGGCCGTCGACCGCGAGCGTTTTGCGGAGGGCATGACGCGGCTGATTCAGCAGAGCTCCCACATCGAGCTGTGCTCCGAGCTCGTGACGCAGCTGCCCGCTGCGCGCCCAACCATCATCGCTACCGGCCCGCTCACGGGCGATGCCCTGGCGCAGGACATCGCCACCAAGGTGGGGGCAACCGCGCTCGCCTACTACGACGCCATCGCGCCCATCATCAGCGCCGACTCCATCGATTGGGACGAGGTATTTTTGGCCTCGCGCTGGGACAAGGGCGAGGACGAAGAGGACAAGACCGCCTACGTCAATTGTCCGATGAACGAGGCGCAATATCTGGCGTTCGTCGCGGACGTCGTGGCGGCGCGTAAGGTGGAGCCCAAGAGCTTCGAGGACGTGCGCTACTTCGAGGGCTGTCTGCCGATCGAGGTCATGGCGGAGCGCGGCGAGAAGACGCTTTCCTTCGGGCCGATGAAGCCCGTCGGGCTCACCGATCCGCGCACCGGGCGCTGGCCGCATGCCGTCATTCAGCTGCGCAAAGAGGACGAGGCCGGCACTGCCTACAACATGGTCGGCTTTCAGACGCGCATGGCCTGGCCCGAGCAGGAGCGCGTGTTTCGGAGCGTGCCCGGCCTCAAGAACGCCGAGTTTCAGCGCTACGGCGCCGTGCATCGCAACACCTTCCTGAACGCGCCCAAGCTGCTCGACTCCACGTTTCAACTGCGTGACGACCCAGGTCTGTACTTCGCGGGTCAGATTTCCGGTACCGAGGGTTACGTGGAGAGCGCGGCTGGCGGGCTGCTAAGCGCCTACTTCGTGGCAGCGCGGCTGCGCGGTCAGGAGCCGGCCTTGCCGCCTCCAACCACCGCCCTCGGCGGCATCCTCACGCACCTCGGGCGTAACCCCGACGATTATCAGCCGTCCAACATCACCTTCTCGCACGTGGCGCCCTGGGATGGCCCTAGGCTCGCCAAGCGCGCGAAGTACGAGGCGATGGCCGAGCGTGCGCTGCGCGATCTCGAGCTGTTCCGGCGTCAGGTTCAACCAGCCGCCGCCCTCACCGCCTAACCGCTCGAACCTCCTGGGCTGGGAGAGAGCGAGCGGGAACAGGAAGGGGGGAAGGGAGGAAGGACGCGCGAGGGAATGCTCCGCATTCCCTCGCACGGTCCCAGGATGGTGGTGTCAGGCCAGCGAAGCGCTTCGGTCGCTTGCTCCTAACCCACCCCTTTCCCCCTTCCCCCCTTCCTGTTGATCCCCTCTCGGCCCCGGGTGTGGCGTTGCGGTGACGCCTTGGGGGACCCACATTTAGGGGATGCG
>DATDEV010000097.1:0-14998 GCA_036522995.1 Polyangiaceae bacterium | reverse complement strand
CGGCACGATCGAGCTCTGCAGCACGTCGCCGATGCGCTTGGCGGCCTCGGCGAGGGCCACGCTATCGGCAGTGGTGAGCGCAGCGACCACGCCGGGATCGCTGCCGATCATGCGCGTGATGGCGTACTCGCCGATGCCGATTTGGGTCAGCGTGTCGACGTAGCGCTTGAGAGGACGTTCGAGGGAGGTGCCGGGGCGTTCGGCCGCCCGCACCTGCTCGCCAGCCTTCCAGGCTCCGCCCACGACCACGATCAGCGTGACGCCGATGATGGTAGCCACGATCTTGGTGCGCAAACTCAGCTTGTAACGCGGCATCCTGCTTCCCGAGCACGGCACGCTACCACGAGAAAACTGCGCGCGACCCCGCCATCAAAACGCCCGCGCCGGCTTCAACGCAGCCGATTGATTCGGCAGAAATGGGCCAAAAATTGGCCAGCCACGCGGGTCGCGGGGTGCTCCGCGTCACCGGGAGACTCGAGCTTGAGCAGGCCGGAAATGAAGCCGCGCGGACCCAGGTCGAGCTCGCGTAGCTCGAGCTCGCCACCCGGCCGCAGCTCGTGACGCCGGCCCTGCAGCTTGACGGTGATGGAGGCTCGGGGCTGCGCGGGGTCCGCGCCCTCGCCCAGGATCGGGTAGCTGCCGGCTTCGAGCTTCTTGCCCTGCGGCAGGTTCAAGCGAATCGAAACCCCGATGCCTTCGTTGCCGGTTGACGGGGGGCTGTCGCAGCCACGCTGACTGCTGCTCAGCGTGAGCAGCAGCACGCTCTGCTCGGCGCTGACCTCGATGTACTCCGCCAGCGCGGCGCCCGGGACGAGCGTTACCTGGTCACTGGGCCCCGGACCGACGACGATGCGAATCGGCGCCGCCGCGTCGGCCTTGCAGGCAACGAGCGCGCAAGTCAGCAAAATTTCGCGCCAGAGTCTCATCGCTCGGGCGCCTTCATACAGCAGGCGTGGGCCGCTACCTAAGCGCTTTCGGCCTGCACCAGCGCCGGCCCGGAGCTCGCGGCCGGCAGCAGAGCGCCGCCCGGGCTCGAGGCCGGTGCACCGAGCGGGAAGCTCACGCCTTGCAGCTTGGGAGTGAGCTCGCGCAGCGCGCGGCGCGCCTGAGCGGCCGTGGGGCGATTGGTGGGATCGCGGCGCAGGCATGCGGCCAGCAGCCGAGCGATCTCGGCGGTGTCCTTGATGTGCGCCAGGCGGGCGAGCTTGTCGGGCCAGCCGTCGTGGGCGATGTGCGCCGACATGATCGACGTCTCGTCCTCCGCGTCGAACAGCAGCTCGAACGTGAGCGCCTCGAACGCGGTGCAGGCAAAGGCATAGATATCGGCCGGCATCGGCGTTTTCGCTTCGACCAGGCCCAGCACTTCGGGGGCGCAGTACTCGAGGGTACCGCAGCCCGGCCGCAGCTGCCGGCCGCTCAAGCCAAAGTCCACCAGCACCGGTGTCTCGTCGTCGCGCAAGATTACGTTCGAAGGCTTGATGTCGAGATGGCCGACGCCCGCCGCGTGCATGGTTTCGAGCGCCGCCAGGATGCCGTCCAGGTAACTGAGCGCTCGCTCCACGCCAAGCGAGCGGCTGCGGATCAAACGGTCGAGGCCGGCGCCGCGGATCAGCTCCATCACCAGGATCGGTTTGGGCCGCGCCGCCAAGTCGAAGGTCACGAAGCGCGCCAGGTTCTCGTGCTGGGGCAGGCCGAGTAGCGCGCCCGCTTCCTCGCGAAACAGCTGCAAGAACTCGCGCTCGGACAGGCTACGCGCCGTCGTGGGATCGTAATCGGGGACCTTGAGCGCGAAGCCCTCGGCCTTGGCGTTGTTGCGCTCCTCGATGCGGCGCGCCATGAAGACCGAGCTGGCACCGCCGCTGCCGAGCGAGCGCACCACGTAGAAAGCGCCGATGGTCCGGCGGGGGAGCAGCCAATTCGGCAGCGGCGAGCGGCGGCGCTCGAGCGGGATGGCCAACGCGTCCGTGGGAGCCGCGGCCGCGGCGGCGATCGGCAGCGTCTGCAGTCGCGCCAGTACCGTGCCCACGGCGTCGCCGATGGGCTCGGCAATGTCCGCTGTCAGCTCGCTGACCGCCATCTGCAGCTGCGAAGCGTTGGGGGGCACGTTGGAGCGAACGGTCCGCTCCACCAGCGCGGCGACCGAAGCCACGTCGGTCACGACCGCGATCGCCAGCGGATCGACGGCCAGCACGCGCCGCTGCGCGCCCTGGGTCAGGCGTCGCAGGCCTTCGACAGCCAGCTCGACCTCGGACAGCACGTCGGCCGCGCCGCCCGAAGGATCGATCAGTTCCGTCTGACTGCGCGCCGCGGCCACGGCTTCCAGCGAGCGACCCAGGCGCTGCACGACGCGCCGCAGCGCTTCGCCGCGGTAGGAGCCGCCCGCGCCCAGGCTGCGCGACAGGCGCAGCAGGCGCGGCGCCACCTTGCGCAGCTCCGTTTGCTGAGGGCCGCCCGTGGCCAGCTCGAAATGTTGAGACTCGCCAGCGCCGTCGGCTACTTCGCTGCTGGCAGGATTGATGAAGTCGACGTAGCCGGTGACGGCGCTACGTACCTCGGGGTTCGTCGACGCCTCGGCCACTGCTTCGAGGCTGGGCAGCGCGTCCACGTGCGAGGCCAGCGCCAGTAGCAGATCGGACGGTTCGCTCACGCCTTCGCGCACCGCGGCGTCGAAGCTGCGGGCCAGCGTCGCGCAGGCGATGCGGTGCACGATCGGATCGGGCTGCTGACCCACCCGGCGCATCATCACGCCCACCGAGCGTCGCACCCGGCGCCTGACACCGCCATCGTCCTCGCTCGAGCGCGCGGATTCGAGATCCACCAGGTGCAGCAGCGACTTGAGGCGTCGCTGCTCACCTATCGCCAGGGCTTGGGTGGCGGGCTTTTCGCCGGCGTCGGTCTCGGCCTCGAGCAGAAAACCGCCCAGGCGATCGTAGAGACGCTCCACCTCGGGCACGCTGGTGTCGCTGTCGCCCGGGCGCCGGCTGAGCAGCATCAGGTCGGAGAGGCGCGGGCTTTCCAGCGCTCCGGCGTCGAGGTCGCTCAGGGCGCCCAGCACGTAGGGCAGCATCTGCTCGTCGTGCGCGTCGTGCGAGGCCACGAAGTCCATGGCGCGGTGCGCGGTGGCGACGGCCTGGACCGCCAGATCGGTGGCAGCGCGAGCGCCCTTGGACTCGTAGGCCAGCAGCGCGCGCCGCACCGACGCCACGACCTCGCTCTGCTCGTCCTGATCGCGATCCAGGATGCGCACGGCGCGCTCGGCCACGCCGCGCAGCACCGCGCCCTGCGCGTCGGCGCGTTGGGATAGCGTTTGCTTGAGGATCTTGGCGGAGCGCTGGCCGAAGCTGGTGCTCGCCAGATCGGCGACTAGGGCAGCCGCTGCCTCGGCCACGTCGACGCGTCGCTTGGTGCACAGCATGTCGAGCACTGCTTCGGCGGCGTCCGGCTCGGCCTCGATCACGCGCGGTAGCCCCATCACCAGCGTCGCAGCCAGACCCGGATCCGCGGCCGACACCGGGCCATCCAGCAGCTGCTTGATCGCGCGCAGCGAGCGCTCGGGCTCGCTCACCAGCGTCGCGACCAGCGAGACGCCGGCACGGCGCCACTCGGTGGGCGACAAACTGGGGTCGAGGGCCACGTCGATCTCTTCGCGCAGCGCTGGTTGAATCGACGAAAGGATGCCGCGCGCGACGGCGGCGTGGCGCCACACCAGCGGCTCGCGGTCGTACAGCAGCGCCTCGTAAATCGGGCGAATCGGCTCGCTCAGCAGCTGATCGCGCGGGTAAGAGTCGCCTTGCTGCACCCGAAAGACTGCCTCGCGGGAGGCGTGCTCCACCAGCTTGGCGGCGAGCCGGCGCGCGGGCAGCGTGCCGCTGCGGGCGCGATCCAACCAGCGCTCACGCATCTCGCGGCGCGTCACCAGGGTCAACGCCAGCGCGTCGGCGTTGACGGCGCAGCCGACGGGCAAATCGAAGACCAGCCCGATGCGCGCGCGCAGGGTGGCCGCCTCGAACGGCTTGCCCGAGCTGAGCGCCATGCGGGCAGCGACCGTGGCGAAGGTGGCCGCGGTGCCCTCGTAGAGCCGCGCGAAAACACGCCGACCGAGCTCACGCCGCTCGCGACCGAGCGGCAGGGCGGCGCTCATCTCGTAGAGCGCCACCGCGGCAGGACCGGGGGCCACGAACTCCAGGTCGTCCACCAAGCCGGTCTCGAGCGCGACCTGCGTGGCGCGGATCAACACCTCGGGTGCGATGCCGTCGAGCGGAGGACCGGCGTGGCCTGCGCCGTAGCCGAGCGCCGCCACCGCTTGGCGCCAGCTTGCGCGACGCTCGGCCTCGTCGGAGAGGCGGGCCAGAGTTGCGAGAGCTTCGACGGGATTGGGACGGGCGCGCACGGAGGGAGGCTAGGATTGTACGAGGTGTTGGCGCTTCGGCATGTCGAAAGATGCTCGTGATTTAGGCGTGTTGTGTGCGGTCGACTTACTTGCAGGGGAATGTAGGGGTCTGTCGCGTCGCGTTTGGGGCCCAGCCTCCGAGCACGCCCTCGGCGAGTGAGACCGCGCGTTCACGGCCAGGATCGGCAGAGGACAGTTTCGTGCCAAAAGCAGGCCAGATTGAGGCTGGCGCGAGTCTTGAATCAACGACCCGGGCAAGGAGAAATCGGCAATATGTCCCAACGCTCGTTCACGACCCGCTCGCTCTTCACCACCATGCTGGGTGCCTCGCTGCTGCTGCCGGGCTGCATGCTCGAGAAGCGGGACGACGGCGCGGAGTTCCGTGAGGCGGTGCCGCAGCGCGAGGCCGTCGTGGTGGCGGGACCCGAGGACGGTGGCGGCGGCGACAGGAGCACGGCGTCGATCGGAGAGATCCGGGGCACGCAGGCCAGCGGTCCCGCCAGTCGGCCCGACTACAGCAAGTGGTACGCCTTCACGCGCGTCGTGCGCGACGGCGTGAACACGGTCACCGGCGCCGTGCTCGGCAGCGTCTGGCTGGTCGTGCACAGCGAGCCGACCTCGGTCGAGGAAGGGGAAGCCGTGTGGGGACCGTACAGCGACGCGCTCGAGCCGGCGACGTACCGGTTCCGGGTACGCCGCATGGCCGAGGCCGAATACGACTACGTGCTGGAGGGGCGGCCCAAGACCTCGACCTCCGACGGCGACTACCGGGCCGTGCTCGAGGGCCATGGCTACGGCAAGCGCCACGAGCTGCACGGGGAAGGCGAATTTACCATCGACCTCGACGCGGCGCGCGCGCTCGATCCGTTCCAGCACCGAGACGACTCGGGCAGCGTGCGTGTCGTGCACCATTTGCCGGGCGACATCAGTGAGCATCTGGATGCCTTGCCGCGCACGATCATCGCGGAAGTGACGCCCGATCCGGCCGTGAATCCCGAGTCGTACAGCGTGACCTCCACCGCCAACGAGGACGGCACGGGCACGCTGCAGGTCGTGGCCAAGGCCGACGTCGACGACACCAAGACGACCCAGCTCGAGGACATCGCCGTCGATAGCCGCTGGCGCGGCGACGGCGCCGGTCGCGCCGATATTCTGATCTCCGGCGGCGACATCCCAGCTCAGCTAGCAGCGGTTGGGGCCGGGGCCCCAACCGACAACGAGACAGTGAGCGCGGTCGAGTGCTGGGGGGCCGACTTCGCGCGCAGCTACTACGCCGACTCCATCGGCATCGAACCGACCGAAGGTGATGCGTTGGCGTGCGTGTACGAAGCGCCCTGAACGGCGTGGGTCGGTGCTAGGCTGCGGTGCGTGGCGGCACTTCCCCAGAACGAGCCCGTGCTCGACTACGCCCCGAAAAGCCCCGAGCGCGCGGCCTTGCGCGCCGAGCTCGAGCGGCAGTCATCCGAGGCACCGACCCTGCCGCTGGTGATCGGCGGCGCCCGCGTGCAAACCGGCAAGACGCAGCCGATGAGCGCCCCGCATCGGCACGATTTGCCGATCGCGCTGCGGGTCGAGGGCGACGCCAGCCACGTGGAAAGGGCGATCGCGGCCGCACTTTCGGCCAAACCCGCCTGGGCCTCCACCCCGCTCGAAGAGCGGGCAGCCATCTTCGAGCGAGCGGCTGACGCCTTGGCCGGCGAGCAGCGCCAGCGCCTCAACGCGGCCACCATGCTCGGCCAGAGCAAGACGCCCAACCAGGCCGAGATCGACGCGGCGTGCGAGCTGGTCGACTTCCTGCGCTTCAACGCTCACTACGCTCGAGAGCTTGCCGCGCTGCCGCTACGCAGCCCCAGCGGCGTCGAGAACAGCGTGGATCTTCGACCCCTAGACGGCTTCGTGCTGGCGGTCACGCCGTTCAATTTCACGGCCATCGCCGGCAACCTGATCGCAGCGCCCGCGCTGCTGGGCAACACCGTGGTCTGGAAGCCTTCGCCGCTGGCCGCGCTCTCCGCCTACCGTATCCTGGAGCTGTTCGAGGCTGCCGGGCTGCCGCCGGGGGTGATCAACCTGGTCCAGGGCGACGCCGCAAGCCTCTGTCAGCGAGCGCTCGCTCACCCGGAGTTTTCGGGCCTGCATTTCACTGGCTCTTCGGAGGTGTTCGATCAGCTGCAGCAGCAGATCGCGCGGCACCTGCCCGACTACAGGGCCTACCCGCGGGTGGTCGGCGAGTGCGGCGGTAAGGACTTCATTTTCGCTCACCCTTCCGCCGAGCCCACCGCGCTGGCGGTGGCCATCGTGCGCGGAGGCTTCGAGTACCAGGGGCAGAAGTGCTCGGCCGCTTCGCGCGTGCTGTTGCCGCGCAGCCTGGCGCCGCGCGTGCTCGACGAGGTGACGGGCATGATGGCGCGCATCGGCGTCGGCGACCCTGCAGATTTCAGCAATTTCATGGGTGCGGTCATCGGTCGGGCCGCCTTCGATCGGCTCTCGGCGACCCTGACTCGCGCGCGCCAGGATGCTGCTTGCCGGGTGCTGGCGGGCGGCGGCGCCGACGACAGCGTGGGCTTCTTCGTGCAGCCAACGTTGATCGAGGTGCTCGACGCGCGCCACGAGCTGCTGCAGCGCGAGCTTTTCGGGCCGCTGGTGACGGTGTTCGTGTACGACGACGCGCGGCTCGACGACGCCGTCAAGCTGTGCGAGCGCGGCTCCGTGTATGCGCTGACGGGTGCGCTGTTCGCGAGCGACGAGGCCGCCATCGCCGACCTGTCGAGTCGGCTGCGCTTCGCGGCTGGCAACTTCTACATCAACGACAAACCGACGGGTGCGGTCGTCGGCCAACAACCCTTCGGTGGCTCGCGCCGCTCGGGCACCAACGACAAGGCTGGCTCGCCGTGGAACCTGGTGCGCTGGACCAGCCCACGCGTGATCAAGCGCACGCTTTCGCCGCCGCTGGCCTTCGAGTATCCCTATCAGAAGCCCGACGCATGACCTTCGCCCCCGACACTGGAGTGCTGCTCGTCGCCCACGGCACGGTCGAAGATCTCGACGATTTGGCGGCCTTCGTCGCGCGCATTCGCCATGGGCGCCCTGCGCCGCCCGGACTGGTGGCGGAGCTGCGCCAGCGCTATGAAGCCATCGGCGGCTCGCCCTTGCTCCGCACCACGCGTGAGCAGGCTCAGGCGCTGGCCCGGCGGCTCGAGCTGCCCGTGCTGGTCGCCATGCGCCTGTGGGATCCGAGCGTGGAGCAGGCGCTGGCCGGAGCGGCAGCGCTCGGCCTGCGCCGCCTCGTCATGGTCGCGCTCGCGCCGTTCAGCCAGCACGTCTACTGGCACGCCGCGCAGGAGGCGGCGCAGCGCGCCGGCACCGGGATCGAGCTCGTGCGCACCGACGCCTGGGGCGAAGAGCCGGAGTTCGTGGAGGCACAGGCCGATCTGATCGAGCGCCACGCGCCCTCGGACGCCGCGCTGGTCTTGTCGGCGCACAGCCTGCCGCGCCAGGTGATCGAGCGCGGGGATCCTTACGCGCAGCTGGTCGAGGCCTCGGCGCGAGCGATCACCACCCGGCTCGGGCGGACCGGACAGCTTTGCTACCAAAGCCAGGGGGCCGACGGCGGCGATTGGCTCGGGCCCGGGGTGCGAGAAACGCTGACTGCGCTGGCGGGGCAGGGGCAACGCAGCGTCGCCTGGGCTCCGGTGGGCTTCCTCGCCGATCACGTGGAGACGCTCTACGATCTGGACATCGAGGCGGGCAGCATTGCGCGCGAGCTGGGCATCCAGCTCGCGCGCGTCCCCTCGCTCAACCTGCACCCAGGCCTGATCGGCGCGCTTTCGACCGTGGTCAAGCGTGCCGTTTCCTCTTAGGCTCGCGACTCTGGGCATGCTTCATTCAGCTTGGTTCGGGAACTTGCGGCGCGCTGGCTTGCTGGCGGCGACCACCATGGCCGTGCTGCTGGCCACCAGCTCATGCGGGCTGCTGCGCGGCTCCGTCAACGCCAGCCCGGAGCTGCGCTGGTTCCTGTTCTCCAATTTCGGTGCCCAGCGCGTGTGCCCCGAGATGCTCAAGCGCGGCGCGCCGCTGAAGCTGGCGTCGGGCGCCAACGCCATCGGGCGCTTCTTTCCGGAGGCCTGCTCCTTTCAAGTCAACGACGCGGCACAGACGGTGACGCTGGCGTTCTCCGGCACGGGCTTCGCCTGGACGCCGGTGGCCGGGCGCGTCGGCTTCGCGGTGTCGGCCACCATCGACTACCGCATGGACTTCTTCATGGCCGAAGACGCGACCTACGTCTGGGCCAAGCCGGCGCGCATCGTCTACGGCCCCGACTTTCGCATGGGCGCCATCGAGAACAAATTGGTCAACTGGGCAGCGCAAGGCCCGGCGGGCTACATGGTGCAAACCTTCGGTTCGCAGATCGTGCAGGGCCAGCTGTCGAGCGGCTTCACGGTGGTGCACACGGACGACGGCGACGAGTTCGCGATCGGCATCTTGAGCCCGCCGCAGCGCCCGCAGAAGTACTTCAACACCTCCGAGGGGCGGGTCACGCTCGAGCGCGACAGCACCGAGGTGCGCGTCGACCAGATCGACCTGATCGGACCGCTCGAAGTGCCGAGCAGCGAGCAAGCGCTGTTCCTGCGCTTCCAGGTGACGGGGCCGGCGCTGGACGTGATGGTGCTGCGGCGCGGCACGGGCGACCTTTGGCGGAGCGGCTTGCAGCTCGGCCAAGCCTTGGCACCGCCGCCGGAAGCGCCGGTCAGTGCCTTCACGCTCCAGCCGGGGCAAGAATCGCGGCAGCGCGTGCCAGTGCCGCCGGGGCAGTACTACGTGGTGCTCGACAACAGCGCGCGCATGGGTAGCATCAACCCGCCCTGGAGCCCGCTCGGCATCGTGGGCGGCAACGCCGCCGTCGTAGCCTACTCCGCCGAAGTCGGCGACGACGACGCGAGCTTCTGATGATTGGGCGTCGTGTACTCGTCGACGGGTTCACGTCCAGCCCGAGCCCACGAGCAGCTTCATTCCGCGCCTAGTCCTCGACGGCGTTCATCGAGACGCGCCAGTCCACGGGCAGGTCGAGGAAGCCCTCCAGGCACAGGAAATCGTAGAGCTGCTCGCACACGACCTCGCACGTCTGGCTGAAAACATGCGGATCGGTGAAGAACTTCACGGTCTCTTCCTGAAACGCTTCGCTGGTCTGGGTCAAGCGCTCGATCAGCTCGTCTCCGCAGAAGAACACCATCTGCTGCATGAACAGCCGCTCCCACTCGGCGCGGAAGTCGCCGAAGGCGTCCGCCTGGACCTTGTAGCCCACGCTGTTCGGACGGCGCGCCGCCTTGCTGACACGAATCGTCACCTTGCCCATCTGCTCCAGGCGCGGCGGCAGGTGCTTTTGCAGGAAATCACCCAGTACCGCGGTGTAGATCGTCATCACCCGGTTCAGCTCCGGGGAGCGCCTGGATAGAAACCCTACCTGCAGGTCGCGCTCGGACTTGCGCAGCAGCTCGAGCGTGGCCGAGCGCACCTCGGCTGAGGCGAACTCGAAGCCTTCGAGCTCGGCGCGCAGGCGGTTCTTGTAGCGCGACAGCACGTAGTACACGCCCTGCTCGGCGTGAAAGATCACCTTGTCTTTGTCGCCCTTCGATTTTTCGTGGAGCTCGCTCTCGAAGAACAGCTTGGCGATCTTCTTGCCGATCGGCTTGAGGATGCGGGTGGCGAAGTTGGTCTGGGCCGAAAAAAACCGCGGCAGCAGGGTGGCGAGAGCGCGGGTCTGCTGCTCCTCCATCTCCTCGGGCGTCTTCTGTCCGCCGGCGTCGCCGGCTACGGCGGCCTGCATCGCCTTCAGCTGCGCCACCACCTGCGCGGTGATCGCGTCGAGCTCGGGGCTGGTCTCGAGCTCGCTCTTGTAGTGGACGATGCGCGCCTGCACCTGCTCGTTGAGCAAGCCAAGCGCTTGAATCGCCAGCGCTTCCTTCTGCCCATCGCTCATCGCGCGGGTAGGTGGCGGGGGTCTGCGAGGTGGTACTGGCGGCGGCTGTACTGGCGGCGGCTTCGGCTGCGAGGCTTCAGTCACCAAGGAAGCTTAAGCGCTCCCGCAGCGGTAGTCATTAGGGTATACGAAAGCACAATGAGGGATTTCCTACGCGCCAGTGCTGCCTTGGCTCTCATTTCCGGTTGCGCACGCGGGCCGGACGTCGCAAGCCCCGAGCTGCCGCTGCGGCGCGTGGTCGTTTATCGAAATGGCGTGGGTTACTTCGAGCGCGGTGGCGAGACCAGCGGTGAGCAGGTGTCGTTCAACATGCGCCAACGCATGGTCGGTGACTTCCTGGCGACGCTTGCGATCGTGGAGCGCGGTGGCAGCTCACTCAAGGCGGCCTCGTTCCCGATCGAGGTCGACAAGGAAGATCCGGCCGCTCAGGATCCGCGTTTTGCTCGCATGCTGGAGGCCTGGCAGCATCCTTCAGAGCCGCCGAAGCCTCCCCCCAAGCCCGAGGATCGCTTGCGCCGGGTGCTGCTCAGCCTGGACGGTAAGGAGCATGATCTGGCGGTAGGTTACGTGGCAGCCACACCGCTCTGGCGACCGTCCTATCGGGTGGTGGTGGGCAAGGACGGCGCCGACCTGCAGGTTTGGGGCATCGTGCAGAATCTGTCGGGCGAGGATTGGAAGAACGTGGAGCTCACGCTGGTGGCGGGCGCGCCGATCGCCTTCGAGTCCACGCTCGGCGACCCGATCACGCCCGTGCGCCCGGTCATCACCGACACCGGAGAGATCATCGCGCAGGTGCCCGAGGGCATCACCACGCTGGGGCAACAGCCGGGCGGTGCGGTCGATCGCTACGCGCCCGAGGAAGTCGCGGAGCCGGCCGCCGAAGCCGCGGCGGACAGCGAAGAGGCCTACGACGACGACTCGCGCAAGAAGGAGGCCAAGTCGGCGAGCTCCGGCCGCACGAGCGCTGGCGGGCGCGCGGAGAAGGCGATGGCGCCGCGGCCGAGCAACATGCCCGCTCCCGCCGCGCCCCCACCGCCACCGGCCGTGCAGCGCGAGGCCGCCCGGCGAGCCGCCATGAACGAGCTGAGCAAGCAAGGCCTGTCGGCGCCGCGCAAAGTTTCGGCGTTGGCCGCCGTCGCGGTGGGCGGCGGCAGCACCCGTTACCGCATCCCGGGTGAGGTCACGGTGCCCGACGAGAGCGCCACCATGGTGCTGCTGGTCAGCCGTAAGGTGCCCGGCGAGAGCGTGTTCCTGTTCTCGCCCGACGGCGGCGTGCCCGACTCTGGCGCGCACCCATTCCGCGTCGTGCGCTTCGAGAACGCCACCGCGGGTTTGCTCGAGCGCGGACCGATTGCCGTCTTCGGCGAGGGTCAGTTTCTGGGGCAGGGGATGCTGGATCCATTGCCGCCCAAGGGTAAGGCCACCGTCCCGTTCGCGCTCGACCGCAGTATCGCGGTCACCAGTGAGCGCCAGGGTAGCGAGCAAGGGGCGCGCCTGTTCCGCATCGAGGCCGGCGCCCTCTACATCGAGCGCGACAGCGTGGCCAAGACCACCTACAAGGTGGTGAGCGGCAGCGACGAGACCAGCAAGCTCATCGTGCGCCACCCGCGCCTGCCGGGTGCCCGCCTGTTCAAGCCGCCGCCCGGCACCGAGGACGACTTGGCGACCGCGAGCGCGCTGGTGCCGATCCCACTCAAGGCGCGCGGGCGCGCGGAGCTGGTCGTCGACGAACGCCAGGCCCTCCAGCAGGGGATGGACTGGCTGCACCCGCTGGCAGACGAGGCCGTCAAGGACTACCTGGGCGACGCGCGCGCCGATCGCGGCGTGGCTCAGAAGCTCGCTGAAGCCTGGAAGCTGCGCACCGGCCTCAAGCAAGCCACCGATCAGGAGGCGGCGCTGCAGACCGAGCAGGCCGAGCTCGAAAAGTCTTCGCGTGAGACCCGCCTGAGCCTGCAAGCCATCGAAAAGAACAATCAGGCGGCCGACCTGCGCCTGAAACTGACCCGGCGCCTGGCTGAGGTTACGACGCGGCTCGACCAGATCACCAAGCGCTTGATCGAGGTGCGCCTCAACCTGGGCGAGGCCCAGGTTCGGTTTCGCGAGGCGATTCGCGAAATCAAGCTCCCGGGACCGCTCCCGCCCCGACCGTAGGAATCCCGACGGGAGCTACCTGTGCGCACTAACCCCACAAGCGGGTATTGCGTCGATCCGGGAGCGAGCTTGAGCCCCAGTCCCAACACCACGAGTCGATCCAGCAGAGTGTTTGGGGCTGGGGCCCCAAACACTCTGAGACCGACAACCCCTGGGCATTGACAGAGTCCGGCCTTTGAGTCAGATAGCCAGCCGCAAGGCTTGGATGTCTCCGGATAGCGTTCGAAGGTTGTTGCTTGCGGCTCTACCCGACGCCGATCTCGAGCTCGTCGACCTGACGGGCACGCAGGATCACTATCAGGCGCGGGTCGTGTCGCAGGCCTTCGAGGGGAAGACGCTGATTGAGCAACACCAGCTCGTGTACCGCGCCCTGGGTGACGCGATGCACGGTCCCATCCACGCGCTCGCGCTTAAAACATACTCGCCCCAAACGTGGGCGAAGGTCTCTGGAGGCTAGTCATGGACGAGTCATTGAAGCAGCGCATCGAGGGCACGCTCGGCCAGAGCCGAGTGGTGCTGTTCATGAAGGGGTCGAAGCATTTCCCCCAGTGCGGGTTCTCTGCACAGGTGGTGCAAATCCTCAAGCAGAAGGGCGCCGAGTTCAAGGACGTGAACATCCTCGCCGACGCCGAGCTGCGCCAGGGGCTGAAGGAATACTCGAACTGGCCGACCTTTCCCCAGCTGTACGTGGGCGGAAAACTCGTCGGCGGCTGCGACATCGTCGCTAGCCTCAACGAGTCCGGCGAGCTCGACGCAGTGCTTTCCGGATCCTGACTTATCGGTGGTAGACCTGGGGCGGTGACGCACCGCCCCCTCTTCCTTTTGGCGAACGACGACGGCTTTCGCGCCCAGGGGCTGAACGCCCTGCGCGCAGCGCTGCTGCCCGACGCCGACGTGATCGTCTGCGCGCCGGACAACGAGCAGAGCGCTTCGAGCCACTCGCTGAGCTTGCATCGCCCGCTCAGGCTCTCGGAGCACGGCTCGGGCATCTTCTCGGTGGATGGCACGCCCGCCGACTGTGTTTACACCGCGTTCTACGCCGGCAGCCGCATCCTGCCGCGCCGACCCGACCTGGTGCTGTCCGGGCTCAACCATGGCGCCAACCTGGGCGACGATGTCTTTTACAGCGGCACCGTGGCCGCAGCCCGCGAAGGCGCGCTGCGCGGTGTGCCGGCGCTGGCGCTTTCGGCGGGGCTCGAGGGCGACCGAGCACTGGCCGCTGCCGAAGCCGCGCGCATCGCCATGGCTCTGTGGCGCGCTCAGCCCACCGGGCCACTACTCCTGAACGTCAACATCCCGCGCGGTGGCCCCTGGGCATGGCGTTCGACGCGGCTGGGCGGGCGCTTCTACACGGATGAGGTCGAGTTTCGCAAAGACCCCCGCGGCCGGGAGTACCTGTGGCTCGGCGGCCCGGGCGTCGAGCACCGCCCGGTGGCGGGCTCGGATACCGAGGCCTACGACGCCGGCATCATCGGCCTCACGCCGCTGGTGCTCGACCTCTGGGCGCAGCACGGCCAAAAGCACGCCGACGCGGTGGTTCAGGAGCTCACCAGCCCTTCGCTCGGCCCGGCGGGTCTTGACCCCCCGGGCCGGCTCGCGTGATAGAAGGGCCTTCCCATGGCAGCTCGTAAAGGCTCCTTCGCCAAGGCATCCAAGCCAGTCCCGGGGCGGCTGCAGCCGACTCCGCGCGGCGTCGATCCCAAGAAGCCGTCCCCGCTCAAGAGCGAACGCGCAGCTCCCCATCGACAGCTGAGCCCGTTCGACTCGCTCGCCTACGTCAAGGCGCTCATCCGCGACGTGCCCGACTTTCCACAGCCTGGCATCCTGTTTCGCGACATCACGCCGCTGCTGGCCGATCCCAAGGGCTTTCACATCGTGCTCGATGCCATCGCGCACCATTTCGTCGGCGAGAAGGTCGACGCGGTGGTGGGGGTCGAGTCGCGCGGCTTCATCTTCGGCGGCGCCCTGGCAGCGCGCCTGAACGCGAGCTTCGTACCGGTGCGGCGCCCGGGCAAGCTCCCGTCGCGCACCGACAAAGTCAGCTACTCGCTCGAGTACGGCGAGAACGAGCTCGAGATGCACCGCGACTCTCTGCGCGAAGGCGCAAGCGTGGTCGTGGTGGACGACTTGCTGGCGACCGGCGGGACTGCGGCGGCCGCGGGCGAGCTCGTGCACCGCCAGGGAGCCTTCGTGCTCGCGTACGCGTTTTTCATCGAGCTTTCCTCGCTGGGCGGGCGTGAACGGCTCTTGCCTACACCCTGCGTGTCCATCATTCGCTACGACTAAGCTCAGCCGAGGGCGAGGCCAAGCGCGGCGCCGCCGTGCCCGTAAACGTGCCCGTGCCCGTGCCCGACGGTCCGTAAGGCGTCGTAGGGCCCGTTTGTTTTGGAGGCCGAGGTTTGTGGCGCGGGCCTGGCCCGAGCCGCGCCGCGCCCAGCTGGGCGCGCAGAGCGAGCCCAGCTGCTGTGGTCGCAGGCTTCCCG
>DATDEV010000096.1:0-2907 GCA_036522995.1 Polyangiaceae bacterium | reverse complement strand
GAGCCCGCCGCTGGGGCCCCAACGAACCACGAGACCGCCGTTGGGGCCCCAACGAGCCACGAGACAGCCGCCCCAACGAGCCACGAGACTGACCGTTAGGCTGCACAACGACGGCGCCACCCTGGCGTTCTTCACGCGCCTCACCCTCGTGGACGCGCAAGGCAGTGAGCTCTTGCCCACGCTGTACAGCGATAACTACATCAGCCTGCTACCAGGCGAGTCGTGCGATGTAAGTCTGAGTGCTCGCCTGTTGCCGCCGGGCGCACGGGTCCGCGCTCTGGTGGGACCCGGCGGCGGCGGACGCGACGGCGGCGCCGAAGTCGCGCTGGACGCCTAGCGCGAATTTCGCTGCAGTTTCATGTACTTCATGCCACTTGGCTAAGCCAGGTGCCTGCGCCGTACGGCGCGCTTCCCGCCGCGCTGAAACCCACCTATAGGGGTGCCGTTTCGGGTAAATAGCCAAAAACCCGCGTAGCAAGTACAAGACCACAAGCAGAACCTGACCGAGTGACGGAGCGCTGGCCCTCCGACCCCAAAAACAGCTGGACCAAAGGCTGGCTGGCACGTAGCGACGGCGGTGGGTGTCCTTGACGGGGTCAAAATCGGCGGGTTACCCTGAAGTGTTCAGGAATTTTATGATTTTTCCGATCCCGGCTCAGCCTCTCCTCGCCTCCTCGGCAGGCGTTGTGACCGAGGATCGGACGTCAGGCGGGAGCCCGCGGAACGGGGGCGGCGGACGTGTCAGCTGACTATGACGAAAAGACGCGCGTTACGCAGGTGGTGCAGCAGCCGCCCGCGGACGACTCGCCGAGCAATGACTGCCTCGTAGTCATTTATACCGCTGAGCCCGGTCTGCTCGGCAAGCGCTTCGTGCTGGATAAGAGCCCGACCCGGGTTGGCCGGGGCGCGGACAGTCAAATCGTGCTCGAAGGCGACTCGGTCTCGCGGCGTCATGCACACCTCGAGCGCCGCGCCGGTGCTTGGTACGTGGTGGACGACGGCTCGACCAACGGCACCTACGTCAACGAGGAACAGATCGCGCGTGAGCAGCTGCTGGTCAACGGCGATCGCATCAAGATCGGTCCCAGCATCTTGAAGTTCTTGTCCGGCGCGGACGCCGAAGCCAAGTATCACGAAGAGATCTACCGCATGACCATCGTCGATGGTCTCACGCAGATCCACAACAAGCGCGCCCTGTTCGAGGCCTTGGAGAAGGAGCTCATGCGCGCGCGGCGCTACGAGCGAGACCTCAGCTTGTTGATGTTCGACATCGACTTTTTCAAGCGCATCAACGACCAGTACGGTCACCTGGCGGGCGATCACGTGCTACGCGAGCTCGCGCGCATCGTGCAGGAGCGTATTCGTCGCGAGGAAGTGTTCGCGCGCTACGGCGGCGAAGAGTTCGTGATCCTGCTGCCGGAGACGCCGCTACCAGGCGCGGCCGCCTTGGCAGAGAGCCTGCGAGCGCGGGTGGCCAATCATGGCTTCGTGTTCCAGGGCGAGCGCATCCCCGTGACGGTCAGCATCGGCACCGCGCTGCTCGGGGAAAACGACAAGGTGGCCGCAGACCTGATCCAGCGCGCCGACGAGAAGCTCTACGAGGCCAAGCGCGGCGGCCGCAATCGCGTGTGCTCGTGAGCCAGGGCGACGCCAGCTACCGCGACCTGCCGCCGAGCATCCACACGGCTCCGCCCGGCCCGACCTCGCGCAGCTGGCTGGTGCGGCATGCGCACGTCGCCGCGCCCATGGGCCCGACGCCGCAGACCGGACCACCGAGCGGCATCGTTTACGCCACGGGCCGCGGTGCCAACGTCACGGACGTCGACGGCAACCGTTACGTCGATCTGGCCGGCGGCTTCGGTGCGCTGCTGCTCGGCCACCTGCACCCGGCGGTGCAGCGAGTGATGGGCCTTCAATCAGAGCGCCTGCTGCAGGCGCTCGGTGATCTGTACCCGGCCGACGCCAAGATCGCGCTGCTCGAGCGACTGACGCGGCTCTACCCCGAGCCCGGCGCCAAGGGCATCTTGGGGCAGTCGGGCTCGGACGCGCTCAGCGCTGCGCTCAAGACCGCCAAGCTCGCCACCGGACGCTCGGGCGTGCTGGCCTTCGCGGGCGCCTACCACGGGCTCGGCTACGGACCACTCGCCGCCTGTGGGCTGCGTGAGAGCTATCGCGCCCCTTTCGCGGGCGAGCTCAGCCCCCATGTGAGCTTCGCGGCGTACCCGGCGAGCGCCGAGCAAGCGGCCGAGTGCCTCGAGCAGTGCCAGAAGCGACTGGCGCGCGGCGACGTCGGCGCGCTGCTGATCGAGCCGCTGCTGGGGCGCGGCGGCGTGGTAGTACCGCCCGCGGGGCTGCTCGCCGAGCTGAGCAAACTGACCGCGGCTCACGGAGCACTGCTGATCGCCGACGAGGTGTGGACTGGCCTGGGCCGCGCCGGCAGCATGCTGTCGAGCGTCGCGCAGGGGGTGGTCCCGGATCTGATTTGCCTGGGCAAAGGGTTGGGGGGCGGGCTGCCGGTCAGCGCCGTGATCGGCCGCGACAGCGTGATGCAGAGCTGGCGACAGGAAGCGGAGGTCGTGCACACCGCCACCTTCGCCGGGGCACCGCTCGCTGCCAGCGCTGCCATCGCCACCTTGGACGTCCTGGGCAGAGAGCAGCTGCCCCAGCGCTCCGCCGCCCTGGGGGCGCGCTACCTGGAGGAGCTCCGCCAGCGCCTGTCGCCGCTCGACGGCGTGCGTGAGCTGCGCGGCCAAGGGCTGATGATCGGCATCGACCTGGGTGAGCGGCCCGGCGTCGCAGCCCGAGCCATGCGCCGCCTGCTCCCGCGGGGCTACATCACCTCGACCGGTGGCGGCCAGCGCGAGGTGCTGGTGCTAACGCCGCCGCTGAATATCGCCGAAGACGTGC
>DATDEV010000095.1:0-4931 GCA_036522995.1 Polyangiaceae bacterium | reverse complement strand
CACCATTTCGGCTCAAGGCGGCGGTTGGAGCGAAACGCTCGACCAACTCTCCAATCTGCACGAGGACGAGGAGGCCCCGAACGACCTCTACTACTACGGCCTGTTTCAACCCGGCGACACCATCCGCGACTACTGCGGCGGAGGCTGCGTCGCTGGCATCGGCTACGTGACCGGGACACAAAACCAGGGGCGGCATCAGCGCGTCTCGCTCGGCCTGTCCTTCGCCAACACCAGCTCCGCGCAGACACTGGCGCACGAGCTCGGTCACAATCACGGCCGCCCGCATGCCCCGTGTGGTGGCGCAGCGGGCTCCGACCAAAACTACCCCCACGACGGCGCCAAGATCGGCTGGTGGGGATTCCAGGCGCCCGAGCAGATGCACAACCCGGATACCGCCACGGATATCATGGGCTACTGCAACAACCAGTGGATCAGCGACTACACCTACCGTTATTTCACCGACCGCATCGCGCTGCTCAACGGTGTCCAGCGCATCGTGCCGCCACCCGGAGGTCTGCAGCACTTTCGGTTCCTGCTCGTCGATGTGACCGGGCCACGCTGGGGACTGCGGCGCAAGGCGCCACGCTATCCGAGCGGCGATCCGGAGCCGGCCGACATCCTCGACGCCTCCGGCAACGTGATCACGACTGTCACCACCTACCGCACGCCGATGGACCACCTTGGCGGCGCGCAGATCCTGGTGCCCGAGCCCGAGCCCGGTTGGCATGCCGTTCAGCTTCGTGGCCAGGTGCCGCTCGGGTTCGAATCCGATAGCGCCAGCCAGCCCTAGTTGCCTGCCAACGGATCCATGCCCAGCGCCAGGCGGCCCGTGAGCTCCTGCTGCTGCTTTTCCGGCAGCGGGTGATAGGGCGCCCCGTGAATGTCCCGGAGTAGGCGTTCTAGGCCGGTCTTGCGGAAGAAGGCGGCACCGCCCACGACCTCCATCGCCTTTTCGACGGTCTGCAGGACGGCCTTGGCCAGCAAGGTCTTGGCGATCAGCGCCTGATTGACGCGCTCCACGTCGGGCGAAAAGTCGTACTCGTTGGCGTTGTCGACCAGCTTTCGCCAGGCCAGGCGAGCTGCGCACAACGAATTCTCCAGCTCACCGACCAGCACTGGCGTCACGCTGCGCGGGCGCTTCTTGACCAGCTCGATGGCGCGATCGCGAGCGGACTCGGCGATACCCAGGTAGGGCGACATGTACAGGGGCGGCGCGACCGTGAGCACGACGCTCCACACCGGGTGCCAGCCGCGACGCGGGCGGCGCAGCGCGATGCTCTCTTCGGGCACGAACACGCCTTCCAGCTCGACGCTGTGTGAACCGGTGCCGCGCATACCCAGCGTATCCCAGTCGGCTGCGATGCGGACGCCCTGGGCCGTGAGCGGAACGGCAAAGTGCAGCACCTGCGCGCCCTCGCTTGGGTGCTCGAAGACCGAGCTCGTGACCAGGACGTTGCCGGCCGGGACACCGCTGCAAAATTGTTTCTTCGCGGTGAGCGTGTAGCCGCCTGGTGCTGATTCGAGCTTTCCGTTGGACTCGAACCAATCGCCGGCGCCCGTGCTGACCAGCACCAGCTGTTCACTGGCGATGCGACGCAGCAGTGGCTCACCGCCTTGACCGTGGCCGTGCTTCCACACCGTGGCGGCAACCAAGTGCGTGTGCATCGATGCCGCCAGGGCCGTTGCCGGGCAGGCGTGAGCCAGGCGTCTGAGCGCCTCGCACAGCTCGCCATGACTGGCGCCCAGCCCGCCCAGCGCTTCCGGCACGGCCGCACCGAAAAAGCGCTGCTGCTTGAGCGCACGGTAATTGGCCTCGACGAAGCGATTGTCGGCATCGTGTTTTTCCGCGCCTTCGGCGAGATCTGACGCCAGGGCTTCGACGATTTGCAGCAGTTTGGTCATGGGTTGGGCCCTCGGGGTTGGTGCCAGCACTGTCTCGCCAGGCCGACCCAGGCGCTAGTTCGAAAAATGGACTGGGCCGATAGGGGCCACCCGCTAGCATCGAGCGATGAAGTCGTATGGCCAGTTCTGTCCAGTCGCGCAGGCGCTCGAGGTGGTGGGCGATCGCTGGACGCTGCTCGTCATCCGGGAGCTGCTGAGCGGCAGCCGGCGCTTCGGAGAGATCTTGAATGGCATGCGCCGGATGCCGCGTTCGCTGCTGGTGACCCGCCTCGAACAACTGGAGAGCGCGGGACTGCTACTGCGCGTGACGGGGCCGCACGGCAACGAATACGAGCCCACCGAGGCCGCCCGAGCCCTCGAGCAGGTCGTGCTCGGTCTGGGCTCGTGGTCACGTCGCTGGGCGCACCGCAAGCTTCGCGACGACGAACTGGACCCCACGCTGCTGCTCTGGGACATGCAGCGACGCATCGATACCCAAGCAGCTCCCGCGGCGCTGGTGGTGGTGCGCTTCGACTTCGAGGATCCGAAGCGCGGCGTGCTTCGCTACTGGCTCAAAATCGATCACGGACGAGGCGACGTGTGCACCACCAATCCGGGTCTCGACGAGGCCTTGGTCGTGACGACGACCCAGCGGGCGTTGATCGAAATCTGGATGGGCGAGCGCGATTTCGCCGAGGCCATGGCGAGCGGCGAGGTCGCCATCCAGGGCAACGCCGACCTGGCGCGAGGACTGCCCAGCTGGTTCCGCCTGAATATTTTCGTCGAGATGGAGCGTCAGCCCGCTGGCGTCGTCAACTAGGCGTCGACGTCGCAACTCGGCAGCGTGAGCAGTGGCTCGACGGCCTGCAGCGCCTCGTCGAAACGCCTGGACGCGAGCTGGTAGGCAGGCACGCTCGCGAGCAACGCGCCGGCGGCAGCAAGCGCGGCTTCGTCCTGGCGCAGTACCCCATCCCAAAGCCGCAGCAGCGCGTCACCGCCAGACAGCCGTGTGAGGCCGCCAGTGCGATCGGGACCATGCGTGAGCCGAACCAGAGCGCGCAGGGGCAGCGCTTCGTGCTGCAGCGCGCCCGGCTCGGGAACGATGAGCCATTGCGAGGCCATGACGGAGCTCGCTCGGATCGGGTAAGCGACCGTTCTCCAGCCTGCGGGGAGAGTCGCGCGCTCGCGGACATGCAGCGCGCGTGGCAGGCCACGCACCGTGCCGTCTGACCCGATCCAGACGATCTCTTCGGTGAGCAATCGATCGCCGCGGGCCGCGAGCGCGAGCGCGAGCGTGGTCTTGCCGGCGCCCGACGGCCCCGCGAAGACGAGGGCCCCGCCTTCCACGGCGACGGCGGCCGCGTGGAGCAGCCAGCCCGGGGCCGCTCGCTGGACGATCTGCCGGTAGAGGTCGAGCTCGAATAGCGGCGCCAGGTCGCTGGCCTCGACGACGGTCTGATCGTTCACGTCGCTACGAGACAGCACACCCCGCCGCAACCGGTACTGCAACTGCGGCACGTCGTCGACTCGCGGATACGAAGCGAGCAGTGCGTCCACGACGTCGCGAAACGGCAGATCGTCGGCAAGCTCCACGCCGACGACCGTCGTGAGGGCGCGAAAGGTCACCTTCATTCGATCACTTCGACGATGCCAGCGCGCTCCAGCTCGTCGAGCACGGCCGCTACGTCAGCTTCGACGTTGGCACCGGCGGGCACCGCCAGCGTTTCACGGATGAACGCTGCAATGTCGCCGACACTACGCGATCCATCACACAGCTCGAGCACCGCGTCGGCCATTGCGTTCAGGATCAAGGCTCGCTCTTGCTTGCCGACGCTGACCACGACCTCGCCATCCATGAGCTCGGCCCGGATTGCCTCGGTAACTCGACGTGGCCGCCCGAGCATCATGCTCCCGTGATCGTCGCCAGCGCATAGTCGGTCGTGCGACAGCTGCTACAGCTGAGCTTTTCTGCGTCGGCGGCCGGACCTGGCGTGCTCGCGAGCGCGGCGACCACGTCGCTCAGCCTGCGCGTTAGGCTGACTTCACCGAGCACGCGGGTGCGGTTGAAAATGCATGGCACCACCTTGCCTTCATAGCTGATCGCGAGCTTCCCTTCCCTGGTGGCATCCGGTGCGCGATGGCCGCCGCCGCCCTGGACGTCGCTGGCGTGGGGTCGCCACATGAACGACGAGCCACGACCCGCGCTCTTCGACGCCGCGCACGAAACGGTCTGGACCCCGAGCGCTCGGAGATCGGCGATCGTGGCGTCCACGCCGTCGACGTTTTCGTTGAGCACGACGATGGCGGCGCGCACCGGCAGCCCCAGCGCGATGACTCGCGCCATCGCATTGCGCGTACGGCGCTGACTACCGGGCGTGCGGGTGATCGCGTCGTGAATGGCTGGATCGTGCGAGTAGTACGAAAACGCGAACGAAGGTCCGTGCGGCGCCAGTCGTGCCAGCAATTCTTCGCCGAGCGCGAGGCCGTTCGTGTAGATCTCGCGCACGCCGTAGCCGGCAGCACGCTCGACGAGCTCCGGCAGGAACGAGCACAAGAGTGGATCGCCCCCGGTGAACTGGATGCGGTGAAAGCCGAGCGCGAGGCCATCATCGACGATCGCCTCGCAAGTACTGCGCTCGAGCGCGGCCTTAACCTGCGGGCTCGACTCTGCATAGCAGTGGAGACAGCGCTCGTTGCAGATCCCAACCAGCTCGACGAAGAGGGTATCGAAACCATCGAGCCGCACGGCGTCCAAGGCCGTCAGCGGTAACCACGCGTACTTTCTCCAGGACACGAGCGCGGCGGCTGCCTGATTCGCGCGTGACAATGCTTCGAGCCGCGGCGACACCATGCCCTGGGCGACTCGCGCGACGTCGTAGGCCAGCTCGCCCTCGAACGTGGCGGACCAGGTTGCCGTCGAAATTTCCGCGCGCGCACCCGCGATGCGAACGACGGCCTGAGCCACCGGCACGAGAAACGCGGTGCTCAAGCTCGCGGGTTGCATGTCGACGGATTGCAACCATTCTGTGGGCTGCAGTTCTGCGGGTTAC
>DATDEV010000094.1:0-3404 GCA_036522995.1 Polyangiaceae bacterium | reverse complement strand
TCACTCGAGGCGCCTGCCGCCTCGACCTAGAGCAGAAATTCGGTGAGTGCCCGTGCGTAGGCGTCGAAGGCTTCGACTTGGGGCAGGTGACCGACTCCGGCAAGCTCGATCAGGCGCGAGCCGGGGATCGCAGCGTGGGCGCGTTTGCCGAGCTGAGTGTAGTCGCCGAGCTTGCTGGCAATCTCGGGCGGCGACCAGGCGGCGCCGAGAGCGGTGCGATCGCGCAGGCCGATCAGGAGTAGCGTTGGTGGGCGGAGCTCGGAAAGCTCGTAAAGGATGGGCTCGTTCCAGATCATGTCGGAGAGTCGCGCGCTGGCCCAAGCCACCTTGGGATAGTCCGGGTGCTCGGTGGAACCGGCTGCCAGCTGAATCAGCTGCTCGTACTCCGGCTTCCACTGGCCGGCGTAGTAGGCTTGCTTCTGGTATTCACGGATCGAATCGGGTGTGGCCTTGAGCTCCGCGGCGTACCATTCATCCACGCTGCGGGGCTTGGCTCCCGAACGCCGCCAGTCCTCGAGGCCGATGGGGGCTACCAGCGCGAGTCGCTCGACCTGCGCCGGGTAGAGCAGCGCAAAGCGTGTTGCCAACATACCACCCATCGAGTGACCGACGACGCTGACGCGCTCGACTCCAAGCGCAGCGAGCAGAGCGCGCGTATTCTCGGCCAGCGCTTGGAAGCTGAACTGGTAGGCCTCCGGCTTGCTGGACTTGCCGAACCCGATCTGGTCCGGAGCGATCACGCGCATGCCCTTGGCGCTCAGCAGCTCGATCGTCCTCTGCCAGTACGCGGCGGAGAAATTCTTACCGTGAAGCAGCAGAACGGTCTTGCCGTTCGCCTCGCTGGGCTGCACGTCCATGTAAGCCATGCGCAGCTTCTGGCGCTGCGACGTGAGCTCGAAGTGCTTGACCGGGAACGGATAGCTCGAACCGCTGAGCTCGGCGTCGAAGCGCGCATCGGCACTGCTGGCGGGAGGCAGCGTTGAAGCAGCGGAACGAACGGCGCCCGGCGGCTCGGTCCGAGGCGGTGCAGCTTGGCAAGCAGTCAGCAGGCCGACGGCCAACAGGAGAGTGCGTTGCATGCACGCAGGTTTACAGGCGAGCCTGAGCACCAGCAAGCCGGCGGTCGAGCGAAAAGCGACCGGGGCCGGCGATCAGGATTGCGAGCGCAACGCTGACGTACGCGAGGGCAAGCTCACGTTTGGCGAACGGATCGGCTGCGTGAATGTCGAATGCGGCCACGCTGAGCGTGATGAGCACTAATGCGGCTGCCGGTCGCGTGAGCAGGCCGAGCGCGAGCAGCAGCCCGCCGAGGAGCTCACTCGCGATGGCCGCCCAGCCGAACAAACCAGGCAGAGGAAAGCCCCGCGTCGTGAGCCCCTGCAGAAAGCGCTCGGGGCTTACGGCCTTGCCGTAGCCGTGCGCGAGCGCGAGCGCGACTCCGAACGTGACGCGCAGCACCAGCAAGGCGGCGTCGTGGGCCTTGTCCGAGCTGATGGTGAGCAACTGGCGCCAGCTCACGAGCGGCGGGCGCTTGGTCAGCTCTGATCCGATCTGCTCTGCATTGGCTGGCGCGGATTGTCTCATGGTTCGATCCCTCACTGCGCGGCGCCGAGATGACGCAACGTCTTCTTTAGTGGACCAAGGCAACGCAGGCAAGCCCGGCAGCGCCGCCCGCCGTGGCGGCTTGCTCGCAGCTCGCGGCGCACGTCCTTGCGCTTCTGCTGGGAGGCCCGCCGAGCTTCGCATATCTTGTGCCGGCGCTTTCACCTAGAGTCTGGCCGCACGAAACCCGAACCGAGGCGGTAAACCCAAATGGGCGACAAATCTCCGAAGGCCAAAGACAAGGCCAAGAAGCAAGACTCTGCGCAGAAGAATCAGAAGAAGACCAACGCCTCCACCAAGGCCAACGTCGTCAACGCGCTCTCGAAAAAGGGCAAGTAGAGACAGCCGGCTGGGGGCCTTGCGCTGAATCGGCCCCCAGCCCCGTCGTGGTTTACTTCGTCGAGGCGGCGCGGGCGGGTAAGGCTTGGTAGAAGGCGAACAGGGCGGCGGCGCCGATCATCGCAGCGGGCAAGGTCATGGCCCAGCGACTGGCGCGGGCCGTGAGCACTCCGCCCAGGGCCCCGCCGAACACGAACGCCACCGTGATCGCGAGCAGCAGGGCGATGTGACCATCCGGCCGCGGCGGCGGCTTGGTGTCTCCAGTCCAACCGATCAGCCGCGCCTGCGACCAGTTATACCAGCGCGCCAGCTCGATACCGAGATCGGTTAAGACACCCGTCAAGTGCGTGGTGCGCACGATCGCTCCGGATAGCCGCGTGACGAGCGAGTTCTGCATACCCATCGCCGCGCACAGCAAGGTCGCCTTGGCGTCCAGAATGCGCGGATGCGTGGCCCGCGACAGCCCCGCGATGAAGATGAAGCACGCCAGCAGCCCCGCCTCGACTCCCAGCGCTATCGCATAGCGAGACGCGCGCGACCTACCCCGACCCTCGACGATCAAGCTGGCCGCGACCGCGCCTCCCAAAAAGGCCAGCACGAGCGTCAGCGCCGCGAACGAAGCGCCGAAGTTGCCGTTGGCCAGGTCGTTGGCGAAGCGACCAACGCTACCGGTCACGTGCGACGTGTAGGAGCCGATGAGCACGAAGCCGCCCGCGTTGACGTAGCCAGCAGTGGCCGCCAGGTAAGTGGCGACCAGCGTATTGGTCCGCAGATCGCGGGTCGGGCCTTCATGCTTGAACACGCGCTATGCAAAGGCTTTTAACCTGCTCGTTCGCGCAGCGCCAGGCGCGTCAACTCGACGCGCGGGTGCTGACCCGACGGCGCGGCAGCCGCTGCTCGGGCTCCACGCGCACGATCGCGCCACTCTGCGGATCGCGGAAGCGAATCTGAAGCACCAGGTAGGATGCCTGCGCGCGCCCTTCGGGTAGCAGCACCCGCTCCTCGCGCACCAAGTCGAGCTGCGGATCGATGCCGCATCGCTTCCAGAGCCCCAGGTCGTCGGGACGCTCGTAGCGTCCCAGGAAGAACTCGAGCGGGGTCGTCCCGGCGCTCGTGAAATAGATCATGAACACGCACGCCCAGAACAGCAGCGCCGCGGCTACGACGGGAACAGTCACGTCCGCACCTGGCTGCGGACGCCCGGACGGCGCTGGTTGGTTCGAGTCATGGCAGTTGTTTTCGTGGCAGATGCGCCCGACTCCGGACACCTGGAGCCGGATCATGCTTCGTCCCGCGTTCTTGGCCGCGTCTAGCGTGCTTTTCGGCTGCTTTACCGCAGTTGGCTGCTCGTCCGAGCAGCTGCCCCCCGCAGGCGCTGGCGGAGCGGCAAGCGGCGGCTCGGCCATGGCGATCTCCGGAGCAGCTGGAACAATGCAGGCTAGCGCGAGCGGCGCTGGTCCGCT
>DATDEV010000093.1:0-6543 GCA_036522995.1 Polyangiaceae bacterium | reverse complement strand
TTGCGGTGCTCTTGCATTGGCTCGTGCGACTCCCAGCCGCCGTAGGCGTCGAGGAAGAACAAGCCACCCTTGCCCAGCCCGCTGCGCACGGTTGCGAAGTAGTCGCGCAGCGACTCGCGCGTCTTGAAGATCCAGTAGCTGAAGTTGAAGGCGCAGATGATGTCGTGCTTCTGCTTGACCTTGGCGCGCACGTCCTGCTTCAAGAGCGTGATGCGCTCTCGCTTGTCACCGAGCGACGCCAGGTTGTGCTTCTCGCCCCAAGCCAGCACACCGCGATCGATGTCGATGCCGGTAGCGGTGCGCTCCGCGTTGCTCTTGACCCACTCCGCACACAAGATGGCCGTGCCGCAGAAGTCCTCGCGCAGGCTGAGCGGCTTCTTGCCGCGGATGGACTTGAACCAATCGTTGAGGAACAAGACCTCGGTGTCGGGCGCCTGAACCGAGAGTTGATAGAGCACGTGCTTGTCGGCCGTCTTGGCCGTAAAGCGTGACTTCTTGATGGGCCTTTTGCGTCGAGCTTTTGGCATCGCGCCGCTCTACTAATGCGGCGCCCTTCAAGTAACAATCGTTTTGACCGAAGCTCGGCGGCTCACTTGCAGCGAATCAGACGCGACCAGGTGCGCCGGTCGGCGACGTAGGCCAGGATCGCGCCTTCCGGCAGCGGATACAGCGAAACGTCGGCGAAGCCGCGCGCCGTTGCCAGCGGCTCCGAGCTGGCGATTTCGGCCGCTGTCAGCTCCGATACCACGAGCTCTTGGTGCGCGTCGGGACGGGCGTCGATCGGCCGCACATAAACGGCCACGGGCGCGCCACAGACCGTTGCCCCCGCCGTAGGCGCGCGATCGAGTCCGTTGTGGTAGGTGCGCCAGCGCAGCGGGGGATCCATCTTCGGCTCCAGGCCGAGCGCGAGGCTCGCCAGTCCGAAGTGGCTGGCATCCTTTTCCACGGGCAATAGCAGGAAGCTGCCAGCGTGGTGTCCCACGCTCGTGACCTCGGTCATGCCTTGAGTGGCGCCCGCCACCCAGACCACCACATCTGGCTCGAGCACGCCCGTCTTGGCCACTAGGCGGCGTGCGTGCACCGGGGTCATCCCGCTGCGCCCGTCGATGAAGCTGGCCAGCAGATCCGTGCCCATTTGCGTGAGCGACACGCTGCTGGCGGCCGAACCTTCGGGCGTGAGCTCGAGCATGCGGCCATCGGCCAGTCGCAGCTTGGCTCGTGAGTCCTGCTTGTCCGCGGGCTGCGTGATGTACGCGACCGCGTCCGGCTCGCCTGCCACCGCGACGCGCGTGCCGTCGCGGGCGTCGCTGGCCAGCACCTCGAGTGGGCCACCCGCGAGCGCGCGCCTCACCAGCCGATGCTTCGATACCCAGTAGGCGTGAGTGGCGCTGACGGCAGGGCCGCGCGCCACCGGCCAAAAGCTATCGCGAGGCTGGGAGGTCGGCTCGATCAGGCCTGGCGCCGGCTTTTTGGACTTGCTGGGCGGCGCGCTGAGCTTGCACAGGGCAAGCTCGTCGCTGCGCGTGACCATCACCACGCCGCGCGCGAAGGCGCTGGCCGGTGCAGCCGGACCCACGTCGTTCAAGGCGTCGAGCACGAAGCGGGAATGCTCGCTCGGTTGGTCGTCCAGCTCACTACTGGCGAGCGGCCGTGGCGAACGCGCGCTCGGCGAGCGCTCGCTCGGCGGAGCGGCGGCGTCGGCGGGGCGGGCTGGCAGGGGCGGAGCGGCGGCGGGGCTGGCCGTCGCTGCGCTCGCTCGGCTGCTCGCAGCGGCCTTCGAGCGCAGCGGCTCGACCGACAGTGGCGCGGGTGAGCGCGAGCTCGGACCATCGCAAGCGCTGATGCCGAGCAGTCCGAGCGTCGCCAAGCACCAACGCTTCAAGCGCCGCCTCGCAGGTGCTGCAGCAGGGTGCTCACCCCCAGGCCGATGAGCACCACACCGCCCAAGGCGTCGAGCCGTCTGCCGAAGGCCGCACCGAAGCGATGGCCGAGCAACAGCCCGAGGGCGCTCAGCAGCGCGGTCGTCACGCCGATCGACAGCGCCGAGAGCAGCAGCGGCGCCCCCATCAGTTGCAACGTGAAGCCCGCGGCCAGAGCGTCGATGCTGGTCGCAATGGCCAGCATCAGCAGCACCCGCGGTCGAAACGCCTCTTGCTCGGTCGGCCGAGCTTCGGCGTCGCCGCTGGCGCGCGCGTCCCACAGCATTTTGGCGCCGATCCCGCCCAGAACGCCGAAGACGATCCAGTGGTCGACCTGCTCGAGCGCGCGCCCGACCCCCCTGCCGAGTAGCCAGCCGACGAGCGGCATGAGCCCCTGAAAGCCGCCAAAGAAGGCCGCCACCAGCAGCACGTGCCGCAGCCGAACCTCGCGCACCGAGAGGCCGCGGGCCGCCGCGACGGCCGTCGCGTCCATCGACAACCCGAACGCCAGCAGCAGGATGTTCGCCAGGCTCACGCGCTACAACGTAGCTCAGTTCGGATCGATGCGGCGCACGGCTCCGGTCAGTTGATCGGTGAAATACAGTTGGTCGTCCGGACCTACGGCGATGCCGGCCAGGGTGCCTGACGGCAGCTCGGTCGGCAGCTGCGAAAGTAGCTCACCGGCCAGATCGAAGGCGTAGACGATGCTGCTGGCGTTGTCGGTCACGTACAGCACCTCACCGTGTAGGGCCAGGCCGCTCGGCTTTTGGAGCAGACCGGGCGGCACCAGCTCCGTGAGCTTGGCGCCTACCATCTCGCCGCTGGCGGCGAGCGACTCGTAGGTCGTGATGGCTCCGCCGGCCGTGGCGGGCTTGGGGTCGACGCTCACGATGCGTCCGTGGCCCGTGTCGGCCACGTACACGAGCCCGCTCTTGGCGTCGTAGGCCATGTGGCTCGGAACCTCGGGCTCGCGCAGCAGCTGTCCGGTGACGTAGCGATGCACTTCACCGTCCATGTGGTCCTCGCCTCCGATCTGATGCGGGGCGTGAAAATCGTAGCGATCCAGGGCACCGACGTCGCCGTTGAAGGCCCAGTAGATGTTGGCCGACTCGTGCGCGATGCCCATGCAGTAGGGCGTCGCGTGCAGCATGTCGAGGTGGGTGCCATTCTGCGTCGCCTTGGGTGTGACGCCGAAGACGGTCGGATCCGAAGACCACAGCACGGGCCCTGCGTAGGGCACCGGCGCGTCTTCGAGATTGTCGGTCCAGGCTTCGCCGCAGGAGGCGAACAGTTCCGAGTCACTCCACGCCAGCGCGGTCGGGCGGCGCATGAAATGGAGTGAGTTGCCGTCCTCCTTCAGCGTGGCCGTGGGCGCAGCGCCGGTCGCGTCGCCCAGGACTGCCACGGCGCCTGGCAGAGCGGCGCAGCCGCTGTCGTCAGTGGAGGAGCAGGGCATGCCGCTCGGGAACTGCCGCAGTAGCACCCACAGCTCGTCCGGAATGGCAGCGTTGAAAGCCAGCGCGGTAGCGCTGAGCGGCACGCGCAATTTCGGCGCGTACAGCTCGGTGAGCGTGACCGATGCCAGCGTGCCGTCGCCCATGCCGAGGTCCTTGGGGGTTGGCTTGGGGTCCGGCATCGAGCCGTCCGGATTCGCCACCGGAGGCTTCGGCTCGCGATCCGACTCGATGGCGCTGGATGAACAAGCCAGCGCTGTCCCGGTGAGGGCGAAGAGCGCGAACCACGGACTCGAGTGGCGTTGAAGCACGCGCTAGCGTAGCGCTGGGTCGACAGCCAGCCAATGTCGTGTCTCGTTTGTCGTTGGGGGCCCCATCCCCAACGACACCCAGCCCCTCCATACAGTCCGTCCACGGCTGGCGGTTGCATGCCCGCCGAATTCGCGGGAGAAGAGCGCGCGACATGCCGATCCGAAACGTGGCCGTGCTCCAGCTCGAGCTGTGCTGCCTGGCCGCCGCGCTGCTGATTTCGAGCTGCGCGGGGCAAAAGGCACCCGCGCTTTCGGCACCTGGCTCGGCTGCGGACGGCGCATCGCCTGCCGGCTCCGGGTCTCCCGGCGGCGCTGAGCCGGCGGCCAGCGGCGCCACGCCCGGCGGCGTGAGCAGCAAGCCCGCCGCGCCGCTACCGGGCGGAGAAGAACCCACACCCGACAAGGCTCTCCCGGAGCTGCGCATCGAGCCGCTCGGCATGCACATCGGTGGGGGCACCAACGACGCGGCCGAGAAAGCGCCGTTTCATCGCGCGCTCGAGCGACAGTTTCCCGCGTTTCTCGAGTGCTATCGGCTGGTCGAAGAGCCGTGGAGCGGCGGTAGCTTTGGCATCGACCTCAAGATCCCACGCGGCGGTGGCCCGCCCGGCATCGAGCAGCCTCGCACCAAGCTGCACGGCGCCGGGTTTCAGCAGTGCATGGTGAGCGCCTTCGGCAAGGTGCAGTTCGAGCGCCCCAAGGCGGGCCCCACCGTGATCAGCTATTCGGTGCGCTTCACGCTGGGCAAGGGCAAGCCCTGAGCCTCGAGGAGAATCACAGGAAGGGTGGAAGGTTGGAAGGAATAGGATGGGGGTGCTTGCGACCGGCGGCCCTTCAGCTGACCTGATGCCACCACGCATTCCCCACGAACCCTGGGAGGGGATGCTGAGCATCCCCTCGCGACCCTTCCACCCTTCCTGTTTGCTTACGGGCGGCCGAAGCGCTGGAACGGCATGGCCACCGGTGCGGCTCGCAGCGCGACGTCTGCCATGTGCCTGAGCAACGGCAGCTCACGCGGCTGAGTGCGGCCCACGGCGTCGAAGTGCGTGAGCGCCGCATCCACTTCGCGCAGTACCTCGAGGCACTCGAGCGTGGCGCCTTCCATTTTGTCGATCGCTTCCGGCAGCGTTAGACCCAGGCCGAGCCACTTGCCGAAGCGCCCAGTGCGTCCGCCGTTGCAGGTCACGGTGAGATCGCCTGTTCCGGGCAAGCCCACCGCCGTCTGCGGGTTTCCGCCGATCAGCTCGAGCATGTGCTGCATCTCGAGAATGGCCTGCCCGAATACGGCACTTTCGTAGTTGTGGTAGGCGATGCTGCCGCCGCCGCCGCCGCCGCCGCTCTGGGCCTCGTGCACGCCGGCGCCGAAGCCGACGCCCATTGCGAAGGCATTCTTGAGCGCCGCGCACGCCTCGGCGCCGACCACGTCGGCCTCGGTGTGCACGAAGTAGAAGGGCCCTCGCGCGAGCGCGGCCCAGGCCTCACAAGCCGCCAGCGACCGCCCCGTGAACACCACGCTGGTCGGCACGCGCTGCAGTAGCTCGCCGGCGATGCATGGCCCCGCCACACCTACCGGCGCCAGCTCCGGAGGCGCTGCGGGCAGCAAGCGCTGCAGCACGTCGGGCAGCACCTCGAGGCGCTCGTCTTGCCAGAGCAGTCCCTTCGACACCATGAGCAGCGGGCGCGGCGCGCGCTCGAGCGGCTCACTCAGTACCTGTGCGGCCCAGCGCACCCCCGCGGAGCTGACCCCGAGCGCGATGGCGTCGGCGCCGTCCAGAGCGCGGTCGAGCTCGCTGGCGAAGTAGTAGGCGATGCCGGCAGGCAGCCGCGCGCGCAGCTTGGGGTGAGGCTGGTCTTGCTTCAGCGCTTCGATGAGCTGGCCATCGAGCGGTGTGCCCACGAGTCTGAGCTCGTGCCCAGCGGCCAAGAAGGGCACCGCCAGGGCGCTGCCCATCATGCCGGCTCCGACGATCGCGATTACGGCCATGAGCTGGGTCTAGCCAGAAGGCGCTGGCGGAGAAAGCTCCTTCTTGCGCTTCGGGGGCGCGGCGGGAGGCGGCTGCAGCGAAGGCAGTGGGGGCAAGGGCGGGAGCGCCAGGCCGGACGGTACCGGCGGCAGCCCGAGCTCTTTGCCGATGTCTTCGAGCTTGTGTCCGAGCTCCTTGCCGATGTCTTGGAGCTCCTTGTCGTTGGGCGTGAGCGCGAGCAGCTCGGGCAAGCTGAGCGGCCTCAGGCCGCAGCCAATGCCGATTTTCTGGGTCAGCTTGGCGTGAAGCAGATCGAGGCTGTTGCCCTGGATCCCGACCTCCACCGAAACGTCGCCGCGCACGATCGAAAGGGCCGTGCGCTTGCCTTGCCTGCCCGACGCGCGACCGAGGAGCTGGCCGAGGCGCGATTCGGCCGCGGCCCCCGCGAGCGCGTCGCACGGCAGCGTGCCCTTCAGCAGCACATCGACCGTGGCGCTCGGGCCCTGGCGCACGATGCTGCCCCCGCCGGTGAGCTGGAACTTACCCGCCTGGAGCTTGGCGTTGGTCAAGCTCACCCGATCGCGTGTGGCGTCGAGGCTCAGGTCGGTGTCGAACGTGGTCAAGTCACCGAACACGAAGCCGTCCAGCTCCGGCGGATGAGGCGGGACGAAGCCCTTCAGGCTGGAGCGTAGCTTGCCCTTCACTTCGCCGCCCGTGAGACCCGGCGGCAGCGCCAGCTCTACGTCGCCCGAGGCAATCACGTCCGGCAGCGGTAGTGGGATGCCGAGCCCTTGGCCTAGCAGCCCGAGCTTGGTGGGCGTGAGCACCACCAGCATTTTGCCGGCGCCGGTCGCGTCCAAGCTGGCGTCGAGCCTCAGCGGCGCCGCCTGCGCGCTCT
>DATDEV010000092.1:0-4362 GCA_036522995.1 Polyangiaceae bacterium | reverse complement strand
CCAAAACACCGCTGGCCGGCAGCGTCGTCCCGCCGCCCAAAAAGCCCGACCCTGCGCAGGACGATTAGCCACGCGAGAGCAATCCAATTCAGGGACACTCCCTAACGTCGCCATTCTGATTTCACAGCTAGGTCGGGAGATCGGGATTCGTGCTTCAGTCAGTCGTGGACGGTGACCTTGACCATCTGGATGGGGGTCGCGGGGCGATCGCCGGCGCCGGTCCTGGCGGTCTCGATCTTCTTGATCACGTCCATGCCCTGGACGACCTTGCCGAACACCGGGTGCTTGGACGCACCGGGGGTGAACCAGTCCAGGTAGTGATTGTGGACGGTGTTGATGAAGAACTGACAGCTACCGCTGTTGGGCTGGCCGGTGTTGGCCATGGATAGCGTACCGGGCTCGTTGGACAGCTTGGCGTCGGCCGGGTGCTCGTCCTTGATGGTGCCGTCGGGGCCGTTGCCGGTGCCGGAGCGAGGGCTGTTCGGATCGCGGCTGTGCGGGCAACCGAACTGGATCATGAAGCTGCTGATGACGCGATGGAAGTGCAGGCCATCGTAGAAGCCGGCTTTGGCGAGCTTGATGAAGTTACCCGCCGTTAGCGGCATCTTGTCCGTGAACAGCTCGATCTCCACGTCACCTAGGGATGTGCTCAGCGTTGCAGTCGGGTTTGCCATGGGCGGGCGAGGCTAGAAGCCGTCTCCGGACCGGTCAAGGGCTGGTCGGTCGGTCTCGTGGGGTGCCCCGGAGCACCCTCGCCCGGACCTGTGTCATTTTCGAGGCAGGAGAAGAACTTGCAATCGATCAGGCCCATGGGCAAGGTTCCGCCGCTCCAGGAGCCGGATGAAGGATTTTCTCAGGACCAGCGATTTGAGTCGGGCGGATTTGAAGTTCTTGCTGGCGCGATCCGCCAAGTTCAAGGCCAAGCCGCACGCGCGTCGCAGCGCCCTGGCAGGCGAGACCGTGTGCCTCTATTTCAATAAGCCCTCGACGCGCACCCGCATCTCCTTCGAGACCGCCGTCGCACGCCTGGGCGGCACACCGGTCACGCTGGGCCCGAGCGACGTCCAGCTCGGTCGGGGCGAAACCATCGAGGACACGGCGCGCGTCGCCAGCCGCTTCTCGCGCGCTTTCGTGATCCGAACCTTCAAAGACGAGGACGTGGAGCGGCTGGCCAGCGCAGCCACCATCCCGATCATCAACGCGCTCACCGACGGCCACCACCCGTGCCAGAGCGTGGCCGATCTGCTCACGCTGGCGGAGCATCGCGGCCCGCTGGACCGCTGCAAGGTGGCGTACGTGGGCGATGGCAACAACGTCGCGGTGAGCCTGATGCAGGCTGCCGCGCTGGCCGGCACCGACTTCGCCATCGCGGCACCGCCCGGCTACCAGATCGCCGACGAGCTCGTGGAGGAGGCCAAGGCCGTGGCCAAGAAGTCCGGCTCCGAAGTCGTTCAAACCACTGATCCGGAGGAAGCCGCGCGCGACGCCGACGCCCTTTACGCCGACGTGTGGCTGTCGATGGGCGATTCGGACGACACCAAGGCGGCACGCCACGCCGCGCTCTTGCCCTACCAGATCAACGCCGCCTTGCTCGGCAAAGCCAAGTCCGACGCCATTTTCATGCACTGTTTGCCCGCACATCGCGGCGAGGAGGTCACCGCCGAGGTGGCCGACGGCGGGCGCTCGGTGATCTTCGATCAAGCGGAGAATCGCCTGCACACGGCGGTGGCCATCCTGTACTGCCTGATCGAGGGCAAGCTCGAGGGCGCGCGCAGGGGTTGAGGAAGGCCCGAGCCGCGGGTAAGACACGCCCGCCTTGCGTGTATCGCTGCTCCTGCTGCTCTCGCTGCCCCTGCTGCTGCCCGCCTGCAAGCGCGCGGGCGGCCGACAGGCGTCGCCCGCCGCCTCGAGCAGCGCCGCCGCTGCCGCTGGCGCCATAGCTGCCCAGGCGGTCGATCACGGCGAGCTCGACACGCAAGCACCGAAGGACGCCCCCCGCATCGGCTCGCGCGTGATCGCCGCCACCGTTTACAAGCTGCCCGACCTCGCGTCGCGCCGGCTGGGCTACATTCGCCTGGGCGGCAGCGTGCCCCGCGATCCCGAGCCGGTGAGCGGCAAAGGCTGCAAAGGCGCTTGGTACCGCGTCTACCCGATGGGCCATGTCTGCAGTGACGACGCCAGCATCGACATGGACGACCCGCTGCTGCGCGCGGCCTCCCGCCGGCCCGAGCTGAGCCGGCCCTTGCCCTACAAGTACGGCTTCGTACGCGCTACCTCGCCACAATATTTGCGCGTGCCCAGCAAGAGCGAGCAGGAGAAGAGCGAGTTCAAGCTGGCCGAGCACCTCGAGTGGTTCGCGCAAAACCGCGCCGACGTGCAGAAGGTGATCCTGGGCGCCAACGACGTGCCGCTCGACGCTCGCGGCGCCGCGCTGCCGGGAGGCCCCCTGCCAGCGGGCTTTCGCGTGTCGACCGAGCTGAGCGAAAACGAGCTATTTGGAGGGCAGGGGCCGAGCGATCCCGTGCCGTGGTGGCTCGAAGCCGGGCGCAAAGTGCCCAACGTGTCGGGCTACGACGTTCCGGAGTACGCGGTGTTCGCCGATCGCGTGCGGCGCAAGACTGGCTTGTCGCTCGTGGGCGCTTTCGACAGCCAGAGCGATGGCCTGTCACGCCGCTTCGCCGTCACGGTCGACCTGCGCCTGATCCCGACCACCAAGCTCAAGCCGGACGCGGGCTCGCCCTTTCACGGCGTGGTCCTGAGCGACAAGCTCGCCCTGCCGGTCGGCTGGGTGAACACGACCGACGCCCGCACCTACAAGCTGATCAAGGGCCGTGACGAAGCGCGCCCCGACGAGGCGCTGCCGTTTCGCGTCGTGATTCCCTTGTCCGGGAAGGCGCGCATCAAGGCTGGCGAGCGCTTCTATCAGACGCTCAAGGACAAGACGGTGTGGATCCGTGGGCGCGACCTGGCGGTGGCGGAGGCGCCGAGCGCACTTCCGGAAGTGGCCGCGCGCGGGGAGAAGTGGCTCGACATCTCGATCACCCAGCAAGCGCTGGTGCTGTACGAGGGCAAGCGCGCGGTCTACGCCACGCTCGTCTCGACCGGTCGCGATCGGCTGGGCGACCCGAAAACGACCCTGTCGACGCCGCGCGGCTCATTTCGGCTGACAAGCAAGCACATCGCGGCGGCCATGGACTCCGAAGAGAACTCGAGCGTGTCGGGCGGCACTCGCGCTCAGGTGCGGCCCGCCTCGGCCACCAGTGCCGCCACCATCGAGCGGCTCAAGGCTGCCGAGGCCAAGGGCGACAAGCTCTCGGAGGACGACGCGCGTCGGCTGGCCAACGTGAGGAAGGGGCGAGACCCGGAGTACGGCATCACCATGCGCCGCGGCGCCTCCGACTTCGAGCTGCGCGACGTGCCCTGGATTCAGTACTTCGCGGCCGGCTACGCGCTGCACGGCGCCTACTGGCACGACGTGTTCGGGACCGCTCGCAGCCACGGCTGCATCAACCTGGCGCCGATCGACGCGCGCTATGTCTTCTTGTGGACCGACCCGCCGGTGCCTGCCGGCTGGCACGGCATCAACATCGGCAGCGATATGGGCGAAGGCACCGCCGTCGAAATCCGCGAATAGCGCAGGCGGGGCAGGGATGCTTAAGTTGGGGAGGTGACGGATTCGCCGAAGCCGCCGAAAGTCCACTGGGGCCTGGTCGCCCTGGTCGCGGTAGGGCTCGGCATCGTGGCCTCGGGGGTGGCTGCAGGAGGGGCCAACAGCAGCACCAACGGAGCGGCGAGCTCGTCCAGCTCGTCCGCGAGCGCGCCGCTCTTGCCGCCGCCGGAGCCATCGGCCGACCTGCCACCGCCCGCGCCGCCGGCGTGCCCGAGCGAGATGGCGCTGGTCGAGGGCCAGTACTGCACCGACGTGCGCCAGGATTGCAATCGCTGGCTCGACGACGAGAAGCTGCCGTTCGCGCGCTGCGCGGAGTACTCACATAAGTCACGCTGCGTCGGTAAGCTCGTCCCCCAGCGCTTCTGTATGGACCGCTACGAGTACACGCCGCCTGGCGACAAGCTGCCCCAGAACTGGGCAAGCTTCGAGATCGCCAGCCAGACCTGCCGGGGCCTCGGCAAGCGGCTCTGCACCGACAACGAATGGAACTTCGCGTGCGAGGGCGAAGACATGCTGCCGTACCCGTACGGCTACGAGCGGCGCCCGATCTGCAATCAAGATCGCACCGACCTGTTCGAGAAGAACCCGCGCATGCAGGTTCTCGCTGATCGCCGGGCCGAAAGTGGTGCGCATCCGGAGTGCCGCAGCCCGTTCGGCATCGAGGACATGGCCGGCAACATGGACGAGCCCAC
>DATDEV010000091.1:0-4971 GCA_036522995.1 Polyangiaceae bacterium | reverse complement strand
CCACCCTTGCTACTGGTGCCGCCGAAGGCGCTGGTGCTGTTGCCACCCTTGCCGGGGCTGACGACCTGCCCACCGCCGCCCGCATGGGTGCCGGACTCGGACGTCACGTCGCCCTCCTCCCTCACGAGCGTGTTGGTCTCTCGCGCGCAGGCGGCTGCAAGCGATGCGCCCAGCGCCAGATACACCGCCAAACCTCGAAGGTGCCAAGTCTTGTTCATGCGGCCGGCTGGGCGGAGCTGGATTGCGCTGGTGCGCGGCGCCCAAATCTGACGATAGCACACCTGATACCGGTGGCCCCCGAAAGCCCCGACGCGCTGCGGCGTGCTCGGAGCAGCCAGAGCGCCGCACCGCCCGGCTCGCCTCGATTCAGCGCGAAACTTCGCGGCTTTTCCCCGCCAGGCGCGCCACGAAGGCCGCCACGACGCGCGGCGTCGCAAGCTGCGCCGCACCGCGCTGCACGAGCAACACCTCGCGCTCCGGCGTCGGATGGGTGAGCGGCACAGCCACCAGCTCGCGATCGGCAGGCGCCGCGTAGCCCGCCGGCAGGATCGTGAGCCCCAGACCCGCGCGCACCGTTTCACGCAGCGCCTCCGCCGATGCCAGCGTGAGCCGCACGCGCGGCACGAACCCCGCGCGCTGGCAGGCCTCGTGGATGATGTCCGACAGAAAAGTCCCATCCGGAACGAGCACCAGCTCGCGGCTGGCCAGGCGCGCCAGGCGAACGCGCTTGCTGCGCGCCAGCGGGTCGGAGCGACGCACCAGCGCCACCAGCGGCTCCCGGAACAGCAAACGCACGTCGAGCCCACGCAGCGACGCGTGAGGCGCGCCCGCCAGTAGCCCGACGTCGACGCGACCCGAAGCCACCGCCCGTGCGATGCTTTCGGCGGCCAGCGTGCGCACCCGGGGCTCGATGGCGGGCTCCTCGCGCGCCAGCTTGGCCAGCACGGCGGGTAGCAGCGTGGCGCTGAGGCTCTGAATCGCCGCCACCCGCAGCACCCCCGTCACTCCTCCGCGCAGCGCGGCCAGATCATCCCGCAGCGCGGTGACGGTCGACAGCGCCTCGCGCGCCCGCCGTGCCACCACTTCGCCCGCGTCGGTGAGCCGCAGCGGCGAGCGCGCCTTACGTTCGAGCAGGCGCTCCCCCAGCTCGTCCTCCAGCCGCGCCAGCGCATGCGACAGCGTCGGCTGAGCTACGTGCACGCGCGCAGCCGCGCGCGTGACGCTGCCCGCCTCGACCACAGCCAGGAAGTAGCTCAGATCGCGCAGGTCCATGCATTCATATTTTGGATGATATTCATCTAAAACTATCATTGTACAGCATGTCTGCCGAGGCGCAGCCTCAGCCGCATGAACCCCCTCACCGAGCAGTCATGGAATCCCGCCCATTACGACAGCGCCGCCGCCTTCGTGCCCAAGCTGGCCGCCGACCTGATCGAGCTGCTCGCGCCAGCGCCCGGCGAGCAGATCCTGGATTTGGGCTCGGGCACCGGCGAGCTGGCCAGCGCAATCGCGGAGCGCGGCGCACGAGTGATCGGCGTCGACGCCTCGGCCGCGATGGTCGAGCAGGCGCGCCGCAAGTATCCCCAGCTCGACTTTCGCGTCGTCGATGGTCAAGAGCTGCGCTTCGACGCGGAGCTCGACGCCGTCTTCTCCAACGCGACGCTGCACTGGATGCCGCGCGCCGACGACGTCGCGAGCGGCATCGCGCGCGCGCTGCGGCCCGGCGGACGCTTCGTGGCCGAATTCGGGGGCAGCGGCTGCGTGCAAAGCGTGCGCAGCGCCGTGCAGACAGCGCTGGCGGAGCTGGGCTTCGAGGGCTACCGCTCGCCCAGCTGGTTCTTTCCGAGCGTGCCTGAGTATGCCGCCTGCCTCGAGCGAGCGGGGCTATTCGTGCGTTCGCTGGTCTGGTTCGAGCGGCCGACGCGGCTGGCTGGCGAGCAGGGGCTTTCGGCCTGGCTGGAGCTATTCTGTCTGCCGCTCCTGCAAGCGCTGGGCGAGCGGCGCGGCGAGCTGGTCAGCGCGGTGGAGGCGCGCTGCCGCTCGTCGCTATTCCGCGATGACGCCTGGTGGCTCGACTACACCCGGCTGCGAGTCGTCGCGACCAAGCCCCGAGCGCAGGCTCGGGGCTGAGGTCGCGCGGGCTCAGACGTTGTCGCCTTCGGTCGAGCTACGCCGCGCGCCGCGGGCTTGCTCGCCCCAGCGCCAGTTGAGCACGACCGGATGGTCCTCGCCGCGCTCGTTGATGTACTGGCGGTGGTCGATCAGCGCGTTCTGGATCGCTTGCTTGGCATACGCCCCGCTCGAGCCGAGCTGAGGCAAGCGATCGATCACGTCCTGCACCAGGTGGAAGCGATCCATCTCGTTCAGCACCACCATGTCGAAGGGCGTGGTGGTGGTGCCTTCCTCTTTGTAGCCGCGCACGTGAAAGTTCTCGTGATTGGTGCGGCGATAGGTCAAGCGATGGATCAGCCAGGGGTAGCCGTGGAAGGCGAACACGACCGGCTTGTCCTTGGTGAACAGTGAATCGAAGTCATTGTCAGTCAGGCCGTGCGGGTGCTCGCTCGGCGTCTGCAGTTTCATCAGATTGACGACGTTGATCACCCGCACCTTGAGCGTGGGCAGGTGCTTGCGCAGCAGATCCACCGCCGCCAGCGTCTCGAGCGTGGGCACGTCGCCGCAGCAGGCCAGCACCACGTCCGGCTCGCTGCCCTTGTCGCTGCTGGCCCACTCCCAGATGCTCACACCCGCCGTGCAATGTTTGACCGCTTCGTCCATGGTCAGCCACACCGGAGCGGGTTGTTTGCCGGCCACGATCACGTTCACGTAGTTGCGGCTGCGCAGGCAGTGGTCGGTCACGGACAGCAAGCAGTTGGCGTCCGGCGGCAAATAGACGCGCACGATCGAGGCCTTCTTGTTGACCACGTGATCGATGAAGCCCGGATCTTGGTGCGAAAAGCCGTTGTGGTCCTGTCGCCAAACGTGCGAGCTGAGCAGGTAGTTGAGCGAAGCGATCGGCCGCCGCCACGGGATGTGACCGCACACCTTCAGCCACTTGGCGTGCTGATTGAACATCGAATCGATGATGTGGATGAAGGCCTCGTAGCAGGAGAAGAAGCCGTGGCGTCCCGTGAGCAAGTACCCTTCTAGCCAGCCCTGGCACTGATGCTCGCTGAGCATCTCCATCACGCGGCCATCGGTCGCCAGGTGATCGTCGTAGTCGAAGCGCTCCGCCATCCAGGCTCGACTGGTCACTTCCAGCACGTCTTGCCAGCGATTGGAGTTGTTCTCGTCGGGGCTGAACAGGCGAAAGTTCTTGCTGCTCAGGTTGAGCTTCATCACGTCGCGCAGGAACTTGCCCATCTCGCGCGTGGCTTCTGCGTCGACGGCGCCGGGCTTCTTCAGCGCCACGGCATAGTCGCGAAAGTCGGGCATGCGCAGATCGCGCAGCAAGAGCCCGCCGTTGCTGTGCGGGTTGGCGCTCATGCGTCGCTCGCCCCGGGGAGCGAGCTCGGCCAGCTCCGGCTTGAAGCGGCCGTCGGCGTCGAACAGCTCCTGCGGGCGGTAGCTCTTCATCCACTGCTCCAGCAGCTTGATGTGCCCCGGCTTCTCGTGCATTTCGCCCATCGGCACCTGGTGCGAGCGCCAGTAGCCTTCGGCGAGCTTGCCGTCGATTTCCTTGGGACAGGTCCAGCCCTTCGGCGAGCGCAGCACGATCATCGGCCAGCGCGGGCGCTCGACCTGCTTGCTGCTGCGCGCCTCCTTCTGAATGCGCTGGATTTCAACGATCGCCTGGTCCATCGCGGCGGCCATCAGCTGATGCATGCTGGCCGGCTCGCTGCCCTCGACGAAGATTGGCTCGTAGCCATAGCCGCGGAACAGCTGCTCGAGCTCTTCGTGACTGATGCGCGCCAGCACTGTCGGGTTGGCGATCTTGTAGCCATTCAGGTGCAGGATCGGCAGCACCGCGCCGTCGTGCTTGGGGTTCAAGAACTTGTTCGAATGCCAGCTCGTCGCCAGTGGTCCAGTTTCTGCCTCGCCGTCACCGACCACGGCCGCCACGATCAGATCCGGGTTGTCGAAGGCGGCTCCGTAGGCGTGGCTGAGCGCGTAGCCGAGCTCACCCCCCTCGTGAATCGAGCCGGGCGTCTCGGGCGCGACGTGGCTAGGAATGCCGCCGGGAAACGAGAACTGCTTGAACAGCTTCTTCATCCCCGCTTCGTCTTGCGACATGCTGGGGTACGTCTCGGTGTAGGTGCCCTCGAGCCAGGTGTTGGCCACGATGCCCGGGCCACCGTGCCCCGGCCCGATGATGTACATCATGTCGAGATCGCGCTCTTTGATCACGCGATTCAGGTGCACGTAGATGAAGTTCAGGCCGGGCGTCGTACCCCAATGGCCGACCAGGCGCGGCTTGACGTGCTCCTTCTTGAGCGGCTGCTTGAGCAGCGGATTGTCGAACAAGTAGGTCTGCCCGACCGACAGGTAGTTGGCGGCGCGCCACCAAGCATCGATCTTGCGCAGCATCACGGCGTCGAGCGGTCCACTCGCAGGCGCCTTGGCGGCGGAGCCTTTGGCCGCAGTCGAGCCGGCGCCCCGCTTCTTCGAACCCGATATCATCTTGTTCATGTGCGTCCCTCGCAGGCCGGCATCTTCATGCCACCGCTCGCACAAGCCAAGCCTATTGCGGAAAAGCACACGGCGCTGCTGCTCAGCGTCATGTGCCGCCTCCCTCAATAGTGATATGCGGTCTGGCGACGCACCGCGAGCGCCACGGGCAGCTCGCCGTTCGGGCCAGTCACGTGAATCGTCGCATCCTGAGCGAACGTAGCGGCATGGTAGTCCATGGTCGCCGGATCGATGACCAGCGAGTCCTCGAGCTTGAGCTCCATGCCCGTGACCGCGACCTTGCTCGGATCGCCGCCCTGCGACTGCACGTAGGCACCCACGCGCTGGGTGATGTCCGCGTACAGC
>DATDEV010000090.1:0-7088 GCA_036522995.1 Polyangiaceae bacterium | reverse complement strand
CGACCTCGACCATGCGCACCTCGGCGTAGTTCGGCAGCGACTTGGAGGTGCCGGCGCCGCCCCAGGCGTACGAGTCGAACGAGTCGCCCTCGTGATAAACGATCGCGCTGGCGTCGGGCAGGAAGGTCGGCCAGGCCATGGCCAGCTCGGCCGGGTTCTCGACCAGCGATACCATGTTCGAAAACGCGTTACCGGCGTCGTCGAAGTCCATCATCGCCAGCACGCGCTTGCTGTCCACCATGTCGCCGTTCAGGAAGGTCACGTGCTTGCCGTCGGGCGAGAACGAGGGCGTCTGCGCGTAGCTCACGCTCAAGCCGGTGGCCGCGATCACGTCGCCGGTCAGGGTGTCGAGCAGCTGCGATTCGTAGCCAGGCGTCGAGTACACGCCGCGCATGATCTTGGTCGGCCAGGCCGCGGTGGGCAGGCCGTTGCTGAGCGCCTTGGCGCCGTTCGGAGTCAGACCGGCGAACGGGAACAGCACGCCGTTGTCGACCGTGACGCGCGGCGTGGGCAGACCATCGGTCGAAAGGTCGTAGGCGATGCTCTCTTTGGGTTGGTACTCACGACCCGCGGGCGCCAGCTTGTCCGGCGGCGGGTTGTCCTGCGGCGGCAACAGGTAGCCGTAGCCTGCTGCCAGCACGTTCCCGTTGGCGCTCACGGCGTGACACACACGGCAGCCGCGCGTCACGACCTCGGCCGTGCCGCCCGCCTTGATGCGCAGGATGCCGCCCTTGTCCGCGTCGGTCGTGCCCATGGTGAGCGGCGAGCTGTAGGTGTTGTAATAGATGATGCCCTTCATGCTCGCTTGAGCAATCCGGTACGTTTGCGTGAGCGGACCGCTCACCTGACCGCTGCTTACCTTGGTCACGCTGAGCGCGACGTCGTCACCGGCGCCAGCCGTGAGGGTCATGCCCTTCCAGATCGGCTCGGGGATGCTGACGCGCGTGGGCGTGGAGCCAGCGCTGTACTGCTTGTAGCTGAAGTACGGCAGCGCGATGGTCGTGTAGGTGGCAGTCGCAGCAGTGCCCGCGAGCTGCAGCTGCGGTGACGCGAGCCCGCGCGGAAACACCGTTTTGTCCTGCGGGTACAGAAACTCGAACTTCGCGTCGGCGGGCGTCGCAGCGCCGGCCTCGAGCGCGCCGCGATCGCTGGCGGAGACGGCGGCGGCTGCCTCGGTGATGTCGACGCTGACCACCAGCGCGACGCTGAGCGAGCTCATGCCGACGGTGGCCGAGATGTTGACGACGCCGCCGACGTACCCGTTGGCGTGGAAGGTTCCGTCGCCGCTGATCGAGCCGATCTTGGTGTCATCGACCGACCACGTCACACCCTCGGTGATCGGCTGGTCGTCGAGACCGCGCAGCTCCAAGCGGACGTCTTTGAGCTCACCGCTAACGGTGATTTCTGCGCCCGCATCGGAAAAAATGTTCCCGCGCAGCGTGTCACCGTCCGCCTCGGTGCCGCCCACCGGCAGCACCAGTGAGCCACCCAGACTCGTGCTGCTGCCGCTGCCGCCGCTGTTCCCGGTAGCACCATTTCCGCTGGCGCCAGTGCCTTGAGCTTTGCTGCCGCCACTGCCTCCCGCCTGGCAAGCCAGGGCCAAGAGCAACACGGCTGGCAGCAAACCACAGCGAACCGATTGGTCGAACATCGAGCGCATGAGCGGACCTCCGCGAGCTGCACGCAAGCGCGTGCTCGCGCCGTGCACGATGCAACTACGACTCACACATACGTATCATCCATCGACTACTCAGCAAGCGGAAACGTGGTCAAAAGTCGATATTTACTGAACGAGCCTATCGCGAAAACACCGGTAAATCACGGCGTTTGACCACGATTTGGTTTGACCGACTCTGCACCTGGTCGCATAACGAACGCACGCCTTGCGCGCAATTGCCGCGCAAAACAAGCGAGAACGCAAATCGCACACGGCTCGCTCGACGCGCACGTGATGGATACTCGTCGCCCTTTTACCCAGGATTACGCCGCGAAAATGGCGCGCGCTCTCAGCAGTGTGGGGCACGCTTTGCACGCGCGCAGCGCTTGGCACGCGCGCCGTTCAGAGCAGCTCTTCGCGGAAGCGGGCGCCGACGCTACGCACCGGCTCGGCCTCGCCGGCGCGCTGTGCGCGCATGCAATCAGCGGCCACGCTCAAGATCTCGCGCACGTCGAAGCCGATGTGCTCGATGCCGGCATCGGCGCCGTAGGGCCTCGGCCAGTTGCAATGCGCGAGCACGTACACGTCGCGCCCGGGCGTGACGCCCGCCAGCTTCAAGCCTTCCAGCACCGGCTCCACCAGGTTGTCGTCGGTGATGAACAGCGCGTCCGGGCGATCGGCGCGATCGAACAGCAGCTGCGTCACGTGTTCGCAGCCCACCGGACCAACGTGCAGCGGCAACAGCGCCTGGCGCGAAAGTCCGCGCGCCAGCAGCCGCTGCTGAGCCTCGGCCAGATTGGGCGCGTGGGGCGACAGCACCGCGATGCGCTCGCCGTGCTCGATCAGCCGCTGTGCCGCGCGGTCGATCAGGCCCGCGAAGTCGAGCTGCAGCAGACCGGAATGCGGCAGCGCCGCCCAGATCGCCGCGCGTGGCAAGCCCGGCTTCTGCAGCACCGGCAGCAGGAACATGGTGCTCGAGCTCATCAGGAACAGGCCCGCCGCCGAGCCCTGCTCGATCACCTCGCAAAGCTTCTGGTAAGCGGGGTTGTTCTCGCGCCCGTCGACGCCGACCAGCGCCGTGACGTCGCCGCTCATACCGGTCTCGCGGTGCTCGATCAGCTCCAGGAACGTGGCCAGGAAGTTCGTCCACTCGAGCGAGCCGGGTTGCTCGCTGGTGACCCACAGGTAGCGATTGTGGTGCGGCAGCTGATCGGCGACGAACAGGCTGCGCTCACCGTGCGAGGTGATGAGCCCTTCGTCGCGCAGCGCGGCCACCACGCGCGCCACCGTGGGCCGCGTGACGCCGAACTGCTCCATCAGCGCGTCGTAGGTGGGCAGGCGCGAGCCTGGTCCACGCGCGCCGGAGACGATCTCGTCGCGCAACACCTTGATGATCTGTTCGGCCTTGCGGGAAGGCATGGGGCGGCTCTCAACGATAGCGCGAAAACGATGGAGCCATGGCTAATCCGGTAGCGAATCTTCGTCTTTCTAGTGGCGCCGCCGGCGGCGGCGCCTTGGCGTCGGGCAGGGTGGGCGCTCGGCCTTTCGCCCTCAAATCCGACTGGAACGGCCTGGTTCAGCGGCGCGAGCTCGTAGATGTGAACCTGGGTCATACCCCGCAGAGCTTTGTGCGCGCCGCGCACGCGCAGATCACCGGCCAGCCGGCGCCAGATGCTTTGATCAAGCGCTGGGCGCGTGAGCTACGCCAGAACCCGCGCCTGCGCCGGGTGGATCTCGTGCGCCTGCTCGCCAAGGAGAGCGGGCGCAGCTGCGAGCTTTCCTTCAGCGACCCCTGGCAAGCGCATCCCGAGCTGGTGGGCGCGCCGGAGCGAGGCACGCCCCGCCAGGTGGGCGGCGTGTTCATGTTTTTCTTCGACTGCCCGGGCGGCGTGAACTGCAGCGCCGACTGGGCCAGCAGCCACGCGCTCGGCATGCTCGAGCCGCACGAGCTGTACGGCTTCGAGCGCGGTGACACCGGGCACTACGTGCCGGGCGAGGCCGGCTTCTGGAAGCGCGAGCTGTGCGACGCGAAATGGGCGGGCCTGGACTTTCTGCTGCTCAACGTTTACGGCCCGGACATCCAGCACGACAAGCTGGCGCCGCTCTCGCGCGCTCTCGCCAGCCTGGAAGATCCGGTCAAGCTCGCGTTTTTCGACGACACCTGGACCTGGGGCCAGCCGTGGTTCGGTCCGTTCTGGCAAAAGCGTCCTGACCTGGGCGACCCCCCCGCCGCGGCCAAGACCATCTACGAAGCCAAGTGGCAGCCCTTCTTTCGCCAAATCGAGCGGCGCCACTGGTACCGCTTCAAGGGCAAGCCGCTGATCTACTTCTACAACGCGGGCACGCTGCTGCCCCGTTACAAGTCGTCGGAGCTGCTGGCGGAGCTCAAGCGCCTGTTCGAAGCCGAGTTCGGCGAGACGCCATTCTTGTGCGTGGACAGCGCTTACTTCGACGACCCGCGGCTCGACGCGCTGGCCGACGCACGCTTCAGCTGGTTCACCTTCGATTTGCCCGAGAAGCGCAGCCGCTCGACCATGAACGGTCACGTCATCGATCACGCCATGGTGCGCTGGGATTCGGTGGGGCGCGATCGACCGGGCGAGCTGGCCATCGCCAGCGACCTGCTGGTGAAGGGCTCGGAGCTGCTCGAGCAGGTACTGCACGACTCGAGCGACGCCGAGCTACTGGTGCTGGCGACCTGGAACGACCTGGGTGAGGGCACCTGCATCAACCGTAATTACGACTATTGGGCTCACGGCTCCTGGCTCTCGCCAGAGCATTTCATGAGGAAGATCCGCGTCTCTCAGAGCACGGACCCTTCCATGTACGCGCGACGGAGTATGAATGTCATTGGCTGAAACCGAGCTGCGCTACTACGCGCCCCTGGGCAACGCTTCGGCGCTGTCACGCACCGAGCGCGGCATCGTGCTCAACGTGGGCGAGGAGCGCTTTCGCGCCGAATTCGTGCGAGCAGACGTGCTCAAGCTGGCCATTTCGCAGGCAGGCCATTTCGACGAACAGCCCACGTATGCCGTGACCGGCATGCCCGGCGAGCCGCCGCGCTTCGAGGTCGAGGACGGCGCCGACACGATCACCTTGCGCTCCAGCGCGCTGCGGCTCGTGATCGGCAAGCGCGCGTTCGGCCTGTGCGCCTACCGCGCCGACGGCAGCGTGATCTTCGAAGACGAGCGGGACGCGGACGGCAAGAGCCGCGGCTACCTGCAGCTCAACGACTCGTTCCTGATCAGCCGCGTGGTCGGCTTGCACGACCCAATCTACGGCCTGGGCCAAAAGACCGGCGCCAGCAACCGCCGCGGCCGCAAGCTGGTGCTGTGGAACACCGACATCCTGGCGCCCGACGTGCTCAAGCAACAGCGCGTGTTCGAGGCCGACGTCACGCTGCCGGGCAAGAGCCCGCAGTTCGACCCGTATTACACCTCGATTCCGTTCTTCTATCACGCGCGCTTGGCGGCCGACGGCGACGCCAAGGTGGCCGGCTTCTTCATCGACAACGGCTACAAGGCCAGCTTCGACTTCAGCGAGCGCGAGCGCTACCGCTACCAGTTCCACGGCGGTCAATACACCGAGTACGTGTTTGCCGGCCCGGAGCTGCCCGACATCCTGGAGCAGTACACCGCGCTCACCGGGCGCATGCAGCCGCCGCCGCTGTGGTCACTCGGCCACCACCAGTGCCGCTGGAAGGACTACTCGCAGGACGAGTTCCTGGGCATCGGCCGTGAGTATCGCCGTCGCGGCCTGCCCTGCGACTCGCTGTGGCTCGACATCGGCTACATGGACGGCTACCGCGTCTACACCTGGCACAAGGACCGCTTCCACGACGTGCCGACGATGATGCGGACGGCCGAGGCGGAGGGCTTCAAGGTCATCACCATCGTCGACCCGGGCGTGAAGCTCGACCCCGGCTACTCCGTGTTCGAGGAAGGGCGCGCCAAGGGCGTGTTCTGCAAGACCGAAGCGGGCAAGCTCTACGTCGGCCAGGTCTGGCCGGGGCGCACCGTTTTCCCGGATTTCACGCTGGAAAAGACGCGTAGCTTTTGGGCCGACCTGACCGCCAAGCACCTGGGGCAGGGCATCGTGGGCATCTGGAACGACATGAACGAGCCGGCCACGGGCGAGGTGGAGCCGTTCAGCATGCGCTTCGATCGCGACGGCCAGAACCACTCGCACGAGCGCTTCCACAACCAGTACGGCTTGCTGATGGCCATGTCGACGGTCGAGGGCTTCGAGCGCCACGATCCCAACGCGCGCCCATTCATCCTGAGCCGCGCCGGCTTCGCGGGCATCCAGCGCTACGCCGCGCAGTGGCTGGGCGACAACTACTCGGACTGGGAACACCTCACCATGGGCCTGCCGATGGCGCTCGGCCTGGGCCTGTCGGGCCAGCCCTTCATCGGCGCCGACATTCCGGGTTTCGCCGGTACGCCCAACCCCGAGCTGGCGGTGCGCTGGTTCCAGTACGGCACGCTCACGCCATTCAGCCGCTGCCACGCCATCATGGGCGAGCCGGATCAGTATCCGTGGTCGTTCGGGGCTTCGGTCGAGAACATCGTGCGCGAGTCGCTCGACCTTCGCTACAAGCTCTTGCCCTACCTGTACGCGAAGTTCTGGCAGTCGCACGAGACTGGCGCGCCCATCCAGCGCCCACTTTTGTTCGATTTTCAGCACGATCCGACCGCGCGCGAGACCGACGACGCGTTCCTGCTCGGCGACGCGCTCTTGGTCGCGCCCATCACCGAGCCGGGCAAGGTGGCGCGCACCGTGTATCTGCCGCGCGGCACCTGGTACGACTGGCACACCGGGCAGGCCCACGCCGGCGAGCACTACATCACCGCACAAGCACCGCTCGAGCGCATTCCCTTGTTCGCGCGCGGTGGCTCGATCATCGCCTGCCACGCAAGTGCGCTGAGCTCGACCGCCGAGCACCACGCCGCGGAGCTCGAGCTGCACCTGTTCGTGCCCGCCGAGGACGGAGAATTCCGCTCACTGCTCCACGAAGACGACGGCCGCACGAAAGCTCACGAAAAAGGTGCCTACTTGCGCACCACGTTCGTTACTACGCGCAAGGGTAGCGAGCTGCGCGTGCGCGCGGCCGTGGCGGGCCAGGGCTACCCCGAGCACCAGCGCAAATCTTTCACGCTCGTCGTGCACGGAGCCGTCACCGAGCTCGAGCTCGACGGACACAAACGACACATCTCGCAGGGTCGATTCAAGTTCGACAACCGCGGAGACGCCTTCGAGCTCGTCCTCCAGGTCTGATACCCGGAGAACAGCCATGCAACCCTGAGGCCGGGCCAACGACAGCGGTCCCGCCCCGGCACGACCACTGCGCGGCATTGTTTACCTCCGCATGGCGACACGCTGGCTGAGCTTGGTCAGCCTCTCGATTAGAGCGCCAAAACGGAGTTGAGCG
>DATDEV010000089.1:0-5388 GCA_036522995.1 Polyangiaceae bacterium | reverse complement strand
CTCGATGCCGACGAGCAAGCCTTCTACGAAGGCGTGTACGGCGCCGACAAGGCGCCGAGCCCCGCAGCCTACGCCGATGTGATCGCGGTACTGCTCAACGCCCCCGAGCTGGTCTACTTCGTCGAGCACGGCACCAGCGAGATAGCGGGCAAGCCGGGCAGTTTCGAGCTTTCGGGCTACGAGCTCGCCTCGCGGCTCTCGTACCAGCTCTGGCAAACCGCGCCGGACGCCGAGCTGCTCTCGCACGCGGCTGATGGCAGCCTGCTCGAGGCGCAGACCTATCGCGCAGAGGTCGCGCGGCTCTTGGCAGACGCCCGCGCGCGGCCTGCCCTCGACGAATTCTTCGAGGATTGGGCCAAAGTCGAGGAGCTGCCGCAGCTCGACGCCAAGAACGCCGATCCCGTGTTCAAGGCGTTCGCCGGCAACCAGCTACCGAGCGCCGCGCTGCGCCAGGACATGATCGACGACGTGCTCGGCATGCTCGACTACTACACCTGGCAGCAGCCCTCCGGCATGGCGACGCTGTTTCAGAGTGAGCGCTCGTTTGCACGCTCGCGCGAGCTCGCCGGCCTGTACGGCGTCGCGCCCTGGGACGGCAGCGCCGAGCCGGTGCTGCTGCCGACCGGACAGCGCCCGGGCCTGCTCACGCGCGCGCTATTCTTGAGCAGCGGCTCACCCAACACGCGGCCGATCATGAAGGGGCTGTTCATCCGCAAGCAAATCCTGTGCGACTCGATTCCGCCTCCTCCGCCCGGCGCCAACGCCAAGCCCCCCGAGCTGCAGCCCGGCATGACCACGCGCGAGACGGTCGAGCAGCTGACCCAGATGCCGGGCACGGTGTGCTCCGGCTGTCACACGACGCTGCTCAATCCGCTGGGCTTTGCCACCGAGAACTTCGACGCGCTCGGCCGCTACCGCACCGAGCAGCAATTCTTCGACGCGCTCGGCAACCCAACGGGCTCGAAGCCGGTCGACACCCGCGGCGTGCCGCACGTGCTGCCGGACTCCGAGCAGGCCGCGGCCGGTCCGGCCGAGCTGATGGCTCAGCTGGTGGCCAGCGGTAAGCTGGAAGCGTGCCTGTCCCGGAGCTTTTTCCGCTACACGTTCGCGCGTTGGGAAAGCTTGGGCAGCGACGGCTGCGCGCTCGAGAGCATGCGCCTGGCCCTGCAGGACGGCGGCGGCATCGTCGACCTGGTCATGGCGGCCAGCCTGACCGACGGCTTCAAGCAGCGGGTGTTCGAATGAAAGGGCCAGGCCAGTGGCACGCAAGCTGATCGACATCACGCGGCGGCAAATGCTGGTCGGTATCGGCGGAGCCACGCTGGCGCTGCCGGTGCTGCCTTCGCTACTGACCAAGACCGCCTTCGGACAGGACCCGACCTACACGCGCAAGCCGCGCCTGTACTGGCTGTGTACCGATCACGGCGCCGCCTTCGAGAGCAGCATGTTCCCGGCGGCCTCCATGCTCTCGGCCAAGCAAGCCCTCTTCGCCGACCACGAGATCGGCAGCGGCGCGCTGGTCGGCAGCGTGCAGGGCGACAAGCGCAGCGTTTCTCCCATCCTGTCGGCCGACGCCGCGCGCTTCAGCCCCAGCCTGCTGGGCAAGCTGAACGTGCTCTACGGCCTGGATGTGCCGTTCTACATCGCGCACAACACCGGCCTGCACCTGGGAAACTATGCCCGCAACGACGGTAACGGCGCCGACGGCACGGCCGTGCAGGCGTCGCCCCGCCCCACCATCGATCAGATCATGGCCTGGTCGCCGTCCTTCTACGACGACCTGACCAGCATCCGCGAGCGCAGCATGATCATGAGCTCGCGCCCGGTGTCGTGGAACTACTCCGATCCGGAGAATCGCTCGGGCAGCATCGACAACGTGCGCGGTCACGACAAATCGCGCGCGCTATTCGACAAGATCTTCGTGCCCGAAGACACAGGCGCCGCGCCGCGCGCGCCGATCGTGGACAAGGTGCTGGAGAGCTACAAGGCGCTCCGCAACGGCAACCGGCGCCTGTCGGCGGTCGACAAACAGCGCCTCGACGATCACATGGCGCGCATCGCGGAGCTACAGCGCAAGCTGAACGCCAAGGCTTCCTGCGGCGACGTGGCAGTTCCGAGCGACGAGGCGCAGGATCATTTCGGCAACACGCCCGAAGACGCAGTAAAATACGGCCAGCTGTGGAACGAGGTCGTGGCCGCGGCCTTCGTGTGCGGCACCAGCCGCATCGGCGTGCTGGGCTACGGCAGCACCGATCGCTTCGTGTCGTACGGCGGCGACTGGCATCAAGAGGTCGCGCATCAATGGCAGCTGCCGGATCGGCAGGCGCTGATTCAAGCCAGCTATCAGCGCGTTTTCGAGGGCATTTTCCTGGACCTGGCCGAAAGGCTCGACATCGAGGAGGCGCCGGGCATGACCTACCTCGACAACTCGCTCTTGGTTTGGACGCAAGAGTCCGGCATGTCCACGCACGACTCGGTCACCATCCCGGTCGTGACGTTCGGCAGCGCGGCGGGCTTCTTCAAGACGGGCCTGCTCGCCGACTACCGCCGCGTCGGTAACCCCGACTCGACCTTCGATCCGCAAGCCGGCGGCAAGCAGTACCTGGGCCTGCTCTACAATCAGTGGCTGGCGACGGTGCTGCAGGCCATGGGCCTCACGCCCAGCGACTTCGAACGTTGGGGACACAAGGGCTACGGCGTGCCGTTCATCTCCAAGGAGAGCTGGACTCCGCCGTACGCCAAGCACTACGGCGACACGTCGTCGCGCTACTTCCAGATGGCGAGCGACGTGCTGCCTTTCTTGAAGGCTTAGGCAGTCGTCAACCGCCAGGCTTGAGCACTCGTCGCATCTCTCACAGGACACCGCCGCCCAGCCGCATCAGTGCGCGGTTGCGCAGCGTCAGACCATGGTCACCAGCTCTTCCGCGGCGGTGGGATGGATGGCCAGCGTGCGGTCGAAGTCTGCCTTGGTGGCACCGAGCTTCATAGCCACCGCGAATCCCTGGAGCAGCTCGTCCGAGCCGGCGCCGATGCTGTGCACACCCACGACTTTCTCGTCGTGCCCCACGCACACGAGCTTCATGGCCGTCTTGGGTTTGCGCGAAGTCACGGCAAAGCGCAGGTTGGTGAAGCGGGTGCTGTAGACCTTGACCTCACCGTAGAGGTCGCGCGCCTCTGCCTCCGTGAGGCCCACGCTGCCGATCGGTGGATGGCTGAACACCACGCTGGGTATGCCCTCGTAGTCGAGGCGCGCGTCGGCTTGGCCACCGAACAGGCGATCCGCCAGGCGCCGCCCAGCCGCCACGGCGACGGGCGTGAGCTGGTGTCTGCCGGTGACGTCGCCGACCGCGTACACGCCGCGTGCGCTGGTAGCCTGATAGGCGTCGACCTCGATCTGACCTTTCGCGCCAAGCGCCACGCCGGGGAGCTCGAGGCCCAGGCCTTCGGTGTTGGGGCCGCGTCCCGTCGCCCAAAACAGTGCGTCGAAGCCCGTGTGCTTGCGCCCATGCTGCGCCAGCACGCTGAGCGTGCCGTCCGCTTCACGCGCCACGGCCGTTAGCTCGTGGCTGGAGAGCAGGCTGATCCCGGCGCCCGTCATCTCGCTCGCCAAAGTCGTGGAGAGCAGCTCATCGAAGCCGCTGAGCAAGCGCTCGCCGCGTAACAGCAGCGTCACGTCGCTGCCCAGCGCGCACAGCACGCCCGCCAGCTCGACAGCGATGTAGCCGGCTCCCACGATCGCGACGCGCTCGGGGCGTGCGCTCAGCTCGAAGAAATCGTCCGAGGTCGAGCCGAGCTCGGCGCCAGCCAGCAGGGGGACGCTGGGCCTGCCGCCGGTTGCCACCAGAATGGCCCCTGCACGCAGCTGGCGTTCGCCAACCGCGATCGTGTCCGCTGCCACGAAGCGTCCGCGGCCTTCGAACAGCTGGACGTGGTCGAGCTGCAGATTCCGCGCATAGATCGAGCGCAAGCGTTCTATGTACGCGTCGCGAGCGCCCTTCAACTTACACCAGTCGACCTGCGACGACGTGACCTCGAAGCCGTAGTCCGCGGCATCCTGCAGCCAGTCTGCACATTCGGCCGCGTTCCACATCACCTTCTTGGGCACGCACCCAAGGTTGACGCAAGTCCCGCCCAGCGCTCCGCCGCTCACCAACGCCACCTTGACGCCATAACGCGCGGCTCGACGGGCAGAAGCCAGTCCGCCACTGCCGGCGCCTATCACGATGTAGTCGAAGTCCTGCAATGCTCGCTCTCCGGAACGCCCGTAGCCTACCAGCTAGGCGCCCAAGCCAGCCCAGCTCGCTCGGGACAGGGCGCGCGCTTGGCCACGACCTCGAGTCCGTTTCTCTAGCCAGGAGGTCGTTTAGCCGCCCCGCGGGTAGCGGATCACGTCGAGACAGCGGGTTTCGCGCGCCGTGCGGTTCTCGTAAATGTGCGGGACGTCCGCGCGAAAGAACACGGAGTCACCGATGCTCAGGTCGTGCTCCGAGCCCTCCACGATCAGCCGGAGTGATCCCGTGAGCACCACGACCGTCTCGGTCGTGCCCTTGCCATGCGGGTCGCTGCGATGCACCCCCTTGGGTTGAAAACGCAAATCGTACACCTCGATGTCCGCGCTGCTCCCTCCCGGCGAGAGCAACCGGCTCTCCATGCGGCCGTCACCGCTCTTGAGCGGCGGGGCGTCACCGGCGCGCAGAACGCGCACGCCCTGCTGCTCGTTGGTGCCCAACAGATCGTGAAAAGGCACGTCGAGGCCGACCGCAATCTTCCACAGCACGGCCAGCGTCGGGTTGGTGCGCGCGCCCTCGATCTGCGACAAAGCGGCTCGGCTGACGCCGCTGCGCGAGGCAAGATCGTCCAGCGACAAGTGCCGATCCCGCCGCAGCACCTTCAGGGTCTCGGCGACCTGTTTGGCCATATCGGCGGCACCAATTTCATCTCCGCTCGTGCCTTTGACCGTTGGTCGGGGAGTAATCTTTCCGCTCGCCTTGCTCTTTGCCTTCGATGTCGCCATGCCGGCGCAGTCTAACCGAGTCTGTCTCGTTTCCGGGACGGCATTCTGACGACCAGATGGCTATCGCCACGTCGCTTCGGACCAGTCAAATCTCGTACAGTAGACACGGCACTGTCCGGCTGCACGCCATTCGGCCACCGAAACGGTCCGACATGAGCGATCTCGCGCGAAACACGCGTTTCACGAGCATCACTCTAGCGGGCAACTCGACCACTGCTGCAACGGACAATCACGCTGTTTTACCGGAGGAAACACCCGCAGCAGCGCGTTGATGCATTGCTCAGTGCTCCGTCCGAACGTTAGGTTCCGCTGCGTCGAGACGTTGCTCGACGAGCAGCAAAAAGAAGCGAGAGACCATGGCTGAGTCTTCAGAT
>DATDEV010000088.1:0-2565 GCA_036522995.1 Polyangiaceae bacterium | reverse complement strand
CTCCATCTGCGTCATCACCTGCGACGCGGCTCGACCCTGCACCGACCGCGTCGCCTGTCCCGAGGGCATCGGCTGTCAGGTCGTGTGCGAGGGGCCGCCGGGAGTTTGCTCGAGCGGAGTCGACTGTACGAAGGCGACTAGCTGCCTCGTGAACTGCAGGACGGAAGGTAGCTGCGCCGGGAAGGTCAGCTGCGGCGCTAGCACCAGCTCCTGCGAAGTGCGTTGCAACGGCAAGGGTTCCTGCCAGAACGAAATCGCCTGTGATGCCGGCAACTGCGATTTGCACTGCGAGGGCGTCGATAGCTGCTCGGGCAAGGTCGGTTGCGGCGAGGCTACCAACAAGTGCGACGTTGAATGCGAAGGCACGGGCTCCTGCAAGAACGAGATCGCGAGCGACAGCCCCGACACGAACGTGATTTGCTCGCCCAATACCTGTGCTGCGCTCATCAGCTGCAGCGGCGCGCTGTGCAATTTGACGTGTAAGAACCCGTCTTGCGGCGGCGGGGCCTGCTGCAAAGCGGCCCAGTGCAAGCTGGAGGGTGTCGAGAATACCTGCGACTAGAAATGGACAGACCACGGATAGGTTCGGGATATGGTCGGGGCCGGCTTCGGGGCTAGTCTCCTGCCACATCAAGTAGCCCGGCTGCCGCCCGTCGGGCCAGCATGCTAGGGGGTCGGCAGCTTGGTCGACGAGCTCCGCTACCTGGCTGGCTTCTTGCGCGGTGGGCTTGCGCCTCTGCTGCGCCAAGCGTTCGGCGAGCCAACCCTGGCCGACGTGCTGGCGCGCTGGGCCAGGGCTCGCCCCGGTGCGCTCGCCTTGCAGGTGGGCGAGCACCAGCTCGATGCTGCCGAGCTGGCGCGGAGCAGCCGCGGCGCTGCGGAGTTTCTGGCGCGCCAGGGGGCCCGCTCGGGCGACGTGGTGGCGCTCGTCGGTAGAAACTCCGTGGCCTACGTGGCGCTGCTGCTCGGCGCGGCGCAGAGCGGCGTTACCCTGGCGCTGGTGCATCCGGAGCTGTCGGGCGAGCCGCTGCGCCATGCGCTGGCGGCCGCGCACGCCGGGCGCATCGTGTGCGAGCAAGCGCTTGCCGCTAGCATTGCGAGCTCGAGCGAGCTGCCGCAGGCCGCGTTCGACGCGGAGGCGCGCCAGCCCTTCAGCTGGAGCGGCGCTGGCCCGGCCTTCGACCCCGCGCGCAAGACCCGCGACATGGCGCTCGTCTACACCTCCGGCACCACGGGCCTGCCCAAGGCTTGCCGCTTGCCGCACACGCGCGTGCTGGCGGCGGCCTGTCTGTTTGCCGCACCGCTGTACGGTTTTCGTCCGGGCGACAAGCTGCTGTGCGCGCTGCCACTGCACCACGGCAGCCCGCTGATGCTCGGGCTCGGGGCGTGCCTGGTCACGCGCACGCCGCTCGTGCTCGAGCGCCGCTTTTCGGCCTCCGACTTCATGGCCGGGGCTCGACGTAGCGGGGCGACCGCCATGCTCTACGTGGGCGACGTCGGTCGCATGCTGCTCGGCACCGCCCGCGGACCCGACGATCGAGCGCACTCGCTGCGCGTGGCCGTGGGCAACGGGATGTCGGCCGAGGTCTGGCTCGAGCTCCAGCGGCGCTTCGGTATCGAGCACGTGCGCGAATTCTACGCGGCGACCGAATCGCCGGTGGGCATCTTCAATCTCTCGGGGCGTGTCGGCTCGGTCGGCAACTTGCCGCGCGCCTGGATGTTCGGCTTGAAGCTTGCGCGCATCGACCTGGACACGGGCGAGCTGCTGCGCGACGCCCGCGGCCGCTTGCAGGAATGCGCGCCCGACGAAGCGGGCGAGCTGCTGGTGCGCGCGCGCAAGAGCGGGCTCGGCGTGTACCACGGCTACGTCGACCCTGAGCACACCGAGGCTCGCCTGGTGCGGTCGGCGTTCGCGGACGGCGTGGATGCGTTTCGCACCGGCGACCTGCTGCGCCGCGATCGAGACGGCTACTACTACTTCCTCGAACGCCTCGGCGACAGCTTCCGCTTCAAGGGCGAGAACGTGAGCGTGACTCAGGTCGAACGCGAGCTGTCCCGCATTCCGGGGGTCGTCGAGGCGCTGGTCACGGGTGTCGTCGTGCCGGGCTACGACGGTCGCGCCGGGCTAGCCGTGCTGGTGTGCGAGCCGGGCTTCGAGCTCGAACGTCTGCAGGCCTTGGTCGAGCGCTTGCCGCGCTCTGCCCTGCCGCGCTTCGTGCGGCTGGTCAGCGAGCTGCCTCGCACCAGCTCGCTCAAGCTCAAGCGTCGCGCATGGGCCGAGCCGGGCATCGATCCCGAGCGCGCCGCCGGCGAGCTCTGGGTGCTGCTCGACGGCCGGCATCGCCCGCTCGACGCCGCGACCTTTCGGGACCTCGCAGCAGGCCGCCTGCGGCTCTGAGCTGGCTGCGCCGTCGGCGCAGTCCCGCGGAAACTCGCACCAGGCCTGGTGGCCTTGTGGCAACATCTTGGGCTCGATGCCGCGGCGGTTCGTCTGGTGCAGTGCGCTGCTGCTAGCGCTCATGACCCTGGCTTGCTCGAGCAAGCGCAGCAAGGCGCTCGCACCGC
>DATDEV010000087.1:0-9285 GCA_036522995.1 Polyangiaceae bacterium | reverse complement strand
CGGCGTGCCCTTGCTGTACTGGCCGGTGACGACGCGGTAGCCAACCTTCAACGCGTCGTCGCCGCCGGTCTCCGGATCGGTCGGCACGTCGCGTGACATGCCCAGGTCGGTGCCTTCGGGGTCGGCGTCCGCCGGCGCCTTGTCGTTCTTGCCGCTGGTCTCGGGCGGGGGTTCGACCGGACTGGTGACGGGCGAGCGTCCACCTTCGACAGCCGGCAGGTGGCCCTCCAGATTGCGCTCCTTCAGCACGCCGTAACCGAGCGCCGCGCTGGCGCCTCCGACCAGGATGTCGGGCTTGACGCCCTGGGCCTGGATCGGCCGCCCGCTCGGCGTGTAGTAGCGCAGCGTGGTCAGGCGGAGGCCTGCCCCGCCGGGCAGATCCACGATGGTTTGGACCGAACCCTTGCCGAAGGTCGGAGCACCGATGATCGGCGCGCGCTTGTTGTCCTGCAGTGCGCCCGCCACCAGCTCCGCGGCGCTGGCGCTGTACTCGTTCACGAGCACCACCACCGGGCCGCGCCTCAGCGCGCCCAGTCCGTCGGCGCGCAGGTCGTCGACGATCTTGCCGCGTCGCCGCGTGGTGAAGATGACGCCGCTGGTGAGAAACTCGTCAGCCACCGCGGTGGCTTCGTTGACCAGCCCGCCCGGATTGTTGCGCATGTCCAGCACGACGCCGGTGAGCTCGCCGCGCATGGCTTCGCGCATGCGCTTGACGTGATCGAGCAGCTCGGCATGCGTGCCGCTTTGGAAGGTCTTGATACGCAGGTAGGCGACGTTGCCCTTCAGCGGCTTGCTCGCCACGCTCGCGACGTTGATGATCTGCCGCGTCAGCTGAAAATACAGAAGTTTTTCCTGAGCCTTGCGGCGCACCGTCAGCAGCACCTTGGTGCCGGGCTGACCGCGCATCAGCCGCACCAAGTCGGCCGCGCTCTTGCCGCGCACCGCCTGGTTGTCGATGGCCAGCACGCGGTCGCCGGGCAGGATGCCGCTGAGCGCTGCCGGAGAGCCCTCGATGGGCGCGATGATGGTGATGTACTCGTCGCCGAAATCGACCTCGACTCCGATGCCTCCGAAGTGGCCCTCGGTGTCTGCCTGGAAGATGCTGTAGTCCTCGGCGGGCAAGTACGACGAGTGCGGGTCGAGCTCGGCGACCATGCCCTTGATCGCGCCCTCGAGCAGCCGGCGGCGCTCTACCGGATCGACGTATTCGTTCTCGACCCAGGCCAGCACCCGCCCCAGCTGCTCGAAGGGGAAGTAGGGGTTGTCCCACTCACTCTTGGCCTGCGCCTCGGGAGTGCGAAAAACCGAGGTTGCGACCACCCCGCCCAGCACGGCGGCGAGCCCAAGCTCGCAAAGTGACGTCCGGCGTGTGCGTCCGCTGGCAAAAAGCGACATGTGGGGAGTGTTCTGCCCAATTCTTGCGAGTATCAAGCAGAAGAAGATGCGAACACGCTAAAGAATCACGGTGGAAGGCGAGCGCGATTGGGGCTGGGGTCCCAATCGCCACGTGACCGCGCCCCAATCGCCCCGAGAAAGACGCCCTACGCTTATCCATTGATTCCGAGGGTCTGTGGGTGGTAGTGGTGATGTTCGAGCCTTTGACGGTGTCGCTTCGACACCTCCCTACACTGAGCCGAGGGTACTTCGTGGCCGACGAATCCAACAAGAGTGCAGGTAGCGACAAACGCAAGCAAAGCTTGTACTTCCCTGAGGCCATGCTGCAGGAGATCAAGGACGAAGCAGCTCGGCTCGACCGTTCGCTGTCCTGGGTAGTGCAGCGCGCGTGGAAGATGGCGCGGCTCGAGATCAAAAAGATCCCGAGCGTGAACGACATCAGTGACGACGAGGACGAGGCCGCCACCTGAGTCGCTTCCTCCCGTTTCTTATAACGGGATAGAGTCCTTCGCGTTAGCGCGCGACGGGACTCGCCTCTACGTCAGAAGCCGACCTGGTCCGCAAGGCGCGCCTACGGCGCTGCTTTGCGATGGGTTGGTCTGCGACGGCTATATCTACCGCTACCTCTGGGATGAGCTGGCGGAGCTCATGCCCGTGGCGCATTTTCACTACCGTGGCCACGGGCGGAGCGGATTGCCGGTCGATCGCGACCAGGTGGACGTGCTCGCGCACGGCTCGGACCTCAACGCCGTGCGTGACCACCTCGGGGACCCGGAGGTGGTTCTGATCGGGCATTCCCTGGGCACTCAAGTGTGTCTGGAGGCCTACCGTGCTCGGTCTGAGCGCGTTCGCGCGATGGCGCTGCTGTGTGGGAGCTTCGGTCGAGTCACCCACACGTTCAAGGGCACCGACGTGCTGTCGACGGTCTTGCCGAACGTCCTGAACTGGAGTGCGAAACACCCCAAGCTGCTGAAGGCGCTCTGGTCGCGTGTCCCCGTTCGAGTCGCCATCAAGCTCGGCATCCTGAGCGGCGATATCGATCCGAACAAGGTGCGGGTGGAGGACGTCGAGCCCTACTTCAGGCATGCGCTCCACGTCGATTTCACGCTGTTTGCTCGCATGCTGCAAGCCGCCGGCGAGCACTCCGCTCAAGATCTGCTGCCCGCGGTGCGGGTACCGACTCTGGTGCTCGCCGGGTCGCGCGACACCTTTACTCCGCCGGAAATTTCGGTGGCGATGGCCGAAGCCATTCCGGGTGCAAAGCTGGCCCTGATTCCAGGCGGCTCGCACATCCTGCCGCTCGAGGAGCGGGAGCAGGTGCGCGAGATTCTGCGCGAATTTCTGAAGTCCCTGTGAGGGCCTTGTGAGATAGTATGGCAGCGAGTAGGGGCGTCTCGCGCCCGTTCGCATGCGCAGATGAAGGAAGAACTGACTCCGCAGTTGGTGAGTGCCCTGCTGGGGCTGTTCGCCCACGATCTGCGCAATCCCCTGTCGGCGCTGCACAGCAACGTGAGCTTTCTGGGCTCGGTGCTCAATACGCCAGACGGCGAGGCACGTGAGGCGCTCGACGACGTGGCGGCTTCCAGCGACGCGCTCGGCCACATCACCGACAACCTGGAGCTGTTCGCAATGGCGCTCGAAGGGGCCAAGGCTCGCGAAGCTCACGAGCTTCCCATTCGCGAGCTGCTCCGCGAGGCCGCGCAGAAGTCGCGCCGCTTCGCCGACAGCTACCGCGTCACGCTCGAAGTAGACACCGAATCGGCGAGCGAGCTGCGGGGCATTGCCAACCGCGACATGCTGCTGCGCGCGCTTTCGAACGTGGTGCGAAATGCGATTCAGCACGCCGGCGAAAACGGCAAGGTGACGGTGCGGGCGCGGCGCGACGGCAAGGACGTGGTGCTGGCCGTCAGCGACAGCGGGCTGCCTCTGGCGGAAGAGGTGCGCGCCTATGCCTTCTCGGCGGAGGGCCAGCTCTCCACCAAAAATATTTCCGGCGGTCGCTACAGCCGGGGCCTGGGCCTCTACGCGGCCAGCATCGCGGCCGAGATTGCGGGCGCCAGCGTGCGCAGCCCGGTGGGCAGCGAAGCGGTCTTCGAGCTGTGCATCATGGCGCGCTGAGCTCGCCGCTCGGCTTTTCCGGGGCGAAAACCAGCCAGCGCGACAGCGGGTAGTTCCAGCCCAGGTAAACGCCGCCTCTCACGATGGCCCAGGCAGCGGGGAAAGACGAGAGCCAGCTCAGCAGAGCAGGCACCCCCGCCGAGTTCAGAAAGGCGCTGGTAGCCCAGACGAACAGGAAGCGCCCGAGCTGGGGCATGGCTGGGGCCTTGTCGGCACGGAACGTCCACGTACGGCTGACGCGGAACGCGACGGCGCCGCCGGCGACACAGCCAAAGAAGGTGGCCGCAGCTGCCGGCGCCCCCAGACGGTGGAGGCTGATGGCCAGCGCGAAGTCGGTCGCCGTCGCGAGCGCGCTCGTCAGAGCATACCGCCCGAAGGCTGCATCGAAGAATCTCGCCGACGCTGGCATGCGCCGACCCATGTGGGGCAGAACGCGTCTGACGTAAAGGGGCAGCCTCGGGTCAGGCGGACTGCTGGGCGGGGCTTTCCGCCGCCGTAGCCGGGCAGTGCCGCGGGGAGGCGTGGACGTCGCTCCGCACGACGGCCAGCCGACGCCGCTCGCCGTGGATGATTTCCGCTACCAGTGCTTCACAGCCGCCGCATCCCGACGAGGCGCCGCAACAAGCGGCCACGTCGGCGCATGATTTGGCGCCGTCTTGCACGATGCTTCGGATTTCTCGGTCGGTTACGCCGTGGCAGTGACAGACGATCATGAGCGCGAGGCTCAAGTTAGCTTATTGAAAGTGATTGTCAAAGTCGTTCTCTAAATGACCGAAGTCATTCGGCTTTAGGTAAGCCATGGGTGCCCGAGCCCGCACCGGCTGTGGTAGCGTCCGCGGCCATGCGAGGCGACGCCGAAATCGTTGATGCTCTGAACGAGATTCTCACGTCCGAGCTCACGGCCATCAACCAGTACTTCATCCATTATCGGATGTGTGAAAACTGGGGTTACAAGCGCCTGGCCAAGAAGAAGCGCGAGGAATCGATCGAGGAGATGAAGCACGCCGACAAGGTGATCGAGCGCATCTTGTACCTGGGTGGGGTGCCCAACATGCAGCGCCTATCGCCGGTGCGGGTCGGCGAGGAGCCGATCGAGATGCACAAGCTCGATCTCACGCTGGAGCTCGAAGCGGTGGCTCGCTTGAATCGCGCGATTCAGCTGTGCCTGACCAAGAACGACGCCGGCACGCGCGAGCTCGTCGAGCACATCCTCACGGACGAAGAAGACTCCATCGACTGGCTTGAAGCTCAACTTCACCAGCTCGCCGACATGGGCCGCGAAAACTACCTGGCCCAGCAGATCGACGAGTAGCGCGCGTTGCAGATGGCAGAGCGGGGCGAACGAAACAAAATCTAAGGCTGCACGATCACCACGGTCTCAGGCTTTCGGAATAACGCTTTGCCGGTTTCGCCGGGGCAGCCCCAACAGGTCGAGAAGTGCACCCGCGGCTTGATGTCGGGGCTGTAAGCCAGCGCCACCGGGCCGGGCTCGCCCTGCAGCACGAACGTCGAGGCCAGGCGATACTGATTGCCGGGCAAGACGTGGAAGGCGGCGATGAACGAGGTGCTGTCGCCGGAGCGCGCGGACACCAGCAGCAGCTCGGCGCCCGGAGCGGGGTTCCAGAGCAGTGGCGCGACGGTGAAGTCGAAGCCCTTCTTGTCGCCCGGGCCGCGTGCCACGACCGTATTCGCGCCCTCGGGCTCGCGAAAGAACTTGATGTCGTGGGCCAGCGCCTTTCCCGCAGGGTCGGCCGCCAGCGCCCTTTGCAGCTCTTCCGCAGTCAGCTTGGCCTTGGCGAACGTGGCGCCCGCCTTGGGCTCGCTGACGACCGCGGCGTTGGGCGCACCGTGGCAGCAGCGGAAGCCTATGTCCTGGCTTTGGGTGCCGGCGTCGGTGGGATGGCGAGCCGCGCAGCGGTGCTCGGTTGCCGCTGCGCTCTTGGCAGCGCCGCGCACCAGCGCCCGGCGCTTGTCGTCAGTGGTGAGCTCACTGCTTACCCACTCGCCTGCCACGGTGCCCAGGCCGAGCACGTCGAAACCGCTGGCGCAGGCCTTCGCGCCCGCGGTGCAGCTGGGGTCCCAAATCACCCCCGAGGGATACGGGTCCTGTTTGGGACCCTTGCAGGCATGTTCCCACTCGAGCTCGCTGCACAGGCGCGCCGATTGCTCGGCGCACAGCCGACGCGCCTCGTCTCGCGTCTTGCCCAGCAGCGGCGGTAGGGCAGGGTCGTTCGGATAGGGTAAGAGGTCGATGCCGAACGGGCCGAGCTCGACTTCTTGGTTCTTCGCCTCGAGCTCCGGGATGCGCCCGGGGTCGCCGGGCGTGCTGCCCGAGCGCAGGGTGCCGGCTGGTATCAGGGCGCGCTGTCGCGCCTTGGGCGCTTGCTTGGGTCGGTGCGAATCGGCGCTGCTGGCAGCCGTTGCAGCCCCGGTGACGGTCGGGCCGGGCACAGGTCCCGCAGATTTGCCCCGGCAGCCCGCTGCGCCGAGCAGCAGCAGCAGCGGCGGCGCGAGGCCCAGGGCGAGGCGGCTCTCCAGCAAGAATGACACGGCGTCCGCCCATTTCTCCCGAATGACGCCCGAACTCAACCCCAAATTCTGCGCGCCTGCCTGGTCCCGTTCTGGCCGAATCTCACGTACACTCCCGACTATGCGCCCGGGACAGGAGCCGCGTTGAACGAAGACTTCGTCCTGAGTGGGCGCGTGCTGGTGCTTTGCGAGAGCCGCGAGATCTTGCGAGCGCAGCTCGATGGCGCGGGCCGATCGGTCGAGCTCGGAGCGGTTGGCGCGCTGCGCGACCGTGTCTCCACCGACGAGATCACGCCCGCTTGGGCCTGTTACTACTTCGATGCGAGGCTGGCCCGGTATTGCCTGGTGGGCTTGGCTGGCGGCGGCGTCGAGGCCGGCGAGCTTCAGGCTGGCGGCTTTCAGGTGCTCGTCGCGGGCGAGAGCTTCGGTTGTGGCTCGTCGCGGGAGACCGCGCCCTTTGCCCTGCGCGAGGCGGGGATCCGGCTGATTTTATGCGAGAGCGTGGAGAAGATCTTCCAGCAGAATTGTCAGAACCTGGGCATCTACGTGGCGACCGATCTTTCGCTGCTGCCTCGGCTGCTACAGGCGGGGCGCCTCGAGCAAGGGCGGCTGCTGCAGGATCTCGATGGCTTGGCCCGTGACGTGGTCGAGGCCGGCGGGCTCTTTGCCTACAACGCACGGCGCTTGGCCGGCGCCGTTGCGGGCACGACCGTCAGCACCCAGCGCCGCGCCATGACCTTGGTCGAGAAGATCATCGCGAAGCACGTGGTGCGCGCCAAAGGCCAGCTGGGCGTGCCCAGCGTCGCGCCCGGCCAATCGTACTTCGTGCGCGCGGACCTGCGCTTCTCGCACGACTACGTGACTGCCATGGCCGACTCGCTGTTCCGCTCGGGCTTCGGTGAGGATGCTCGCGTGGCGCACCCGGAGAGCCTGGTGCTGTTTCGCGATCATCTGACGCTGCTCGAGCAGGCCCTCACGCCGCGCCACCGCGAGCTGAAGCTGTACGATCACGCGCTGGAGCTGAAGCGCGGCCAGGAGCGGTTTGCGGCGCGTCACGGCGTGCGCCTGTTCGACGAGGTTCAGGGGGAGCACGGCCCGCAGAGCTACGGCATTTGCCACACGGTCGTCGTCGACGAGCTGGGGCTGCCCGGCAGCGTGATTGTCGGCACCGACTCGCACACCTGCACGGCGGGCGCGCTCGGTGCCTTGGCGTTCGGCATCGGCAGCACCGACATGGCCAACGCGTTTTACACGCGCGACGTGCGCGTGCGCGTGCCGGAAAGCGTCAAGGTGGAGCTGATCGGTGAGCTGAGACCCGGCACCTGCGCCAAGGACGTCATGCTCACGTTGCTGGCGTCGCCCGAGCAGCAGGCCGGTGTATTCCGAGGCCGGCTGCTCGAGTTCGGCGGTCCCGGCATCGCCACGCTGAACCTCGACGAGCGCGCTACTTTGACCAACATGTCCGTCGAAGCGACGGCCATGACCGGCATCGTCGCTTTCGACGAGCGAGCGCGCAGCGAGCTGGCGGCGCGACGCGGCGTGCCAATCGCGGGCGACACCGGGCTCGTCTCCGATCCGGACGCCCAATACGCCGCTACCGTCAGCATCGATCTATCCCAGATCGAGCCGATGCTGGCGCTGCCGGGCGACCCTCGCAACGGGACCCCGCTGCGGCAGGTGCAGCCCACTCGCATCGACATCGCCTATGGGGGCTCGTGCACGGGCGCGAAGGCCACCGACTTGGACGCCTATGCGGCGGTGCTGGGCGCAGGTCTGCGCGCGGGGCGCCGCGTCGCGCCGTCGGTGAAGCTGTATATTCAGCTCGGTTCGCTGGCCATACGTCGCTACGCCGAGCAGCGCGGCTACCTCGAGCTGTTCGAGGCCGTTGGCGCTACGGTGCTCGAGCCGGCCTGCGGTGCTTGCATCGCGTCGGGTCCTGGCGTGTCGAGCAGCGCGGACGAGGTAACAGTGAGTGCCATCAATCGCAATTTTCCGGGCCGCAGCGGACCGGGACAGGTCTACTTGGCGAGCCCCTGGGTGGTCGCCGAAAGCGCTCTGGCGGGGCAGCTGGCCGCACCCACGCCCGCGTCGTGGGGCGAAGCGTGAGCCGAGCGAGCAGCTCCGCGAGCTTTCAGATCGGCCCCGAGATGTGGGTCAAGCTGCGCGTCGTGATCCACGATGCCGAAGGTGCGCCGGTGCAAGACGAGCCCAGTGAAGCAAGCTTCGTGTTCGGCTTCGGAGCGCTCTTGCCGGCGCTCGAGGCCGCGCTCGAAGGCGCGCCGCAGGGAGCGCGCAAGTCGATCACACTCAAGCCGGAGGACGCCTTCGGCGTGCGCGATCCGAAGGCAGTGCTCGAGGTGCTCCGCGACGACTTCCCCGACGACGTGGCCGAAGGCGACGTGTTCGACGCCGACGAGGACGACGGTCCCGAGGCTCCCGGCGGGAGGGTCGTCCTGCGCGTGCTCGAGGTGGGCCCCGAGAGCGTGATCCTGGATCGGAACCACCCCCTGGCGGGTCAAAAGGTCAGGTTCGACGTCGAGGTGCTGGAGGTGCGTCCGGCCGAGGAAGACGAAATTTCGGCGGCGGAAGCCGCGCTCACCGACGCCCCAGAGGCCGAAGCGCCGCTGATTCCTGCGGCGAGCTTGCTTCGGGGGGGGACCCGGCGCTACACGAAGGACCCTTCCGGCGTCTAGGCCGGGCCGAAGACGGTAAGAAGATGCCTATTTCCGACACTCTGAAGAACGATATCCGGGTCCGCGATCGCCTCCTGCGCAAGAACCAACTCACCGACGACGAGGTCGAGCGTCAGGACGCTGCCTTGCTCGACGTCGAGGACAAGGCCGTGGTGCTCGAGCTGAAGCAACCTGCGCTGCAAAAGGAATCCGAGCGTGCCATCGATGGCCCGCGTATCTCGCGTCCGGCGCCCGCTGCGCGCCCTGCGCCGATTCGTCCCTTCGAGGAAGAGGACGACGACGAGGAGATTCTCGATCCCAAGGCCAAGCCGAAGGCTGCCGTCGTGGCCGTCGCGGACGAGGACGAGGACGACGAAGAAGACGAAGAAGACGAAGAAGACGACGATGACGACGTCAAGGACGAGGCCAAGGACGAGGCCAAGAACGAGGCCAAGGACGAGGCCAAGGACGGAGAGAAGGCGTGAGCGAGAACGGGGAGCACGACGCGGCCGAGCGGGCCTACGCTGACCACGCTCCAGGCAAAGAGCTCCCCGCCATCGACTTTCTGACC
>DATDEV010000086.1:0-3075 GCA_036522995.1 Polyangiaceae bacterium | reverse complement strand
AGCTCCTGCGGCTCCACGCCGGGCGTCGCTTGCTGGAGGCCGGGGACAGCGTCGGCACGGCAGCACGGCGCAGCGGCTTCGCCGATGCCGCGCATTTCGCGCGCGCCTTCCGCACCTGGCTCGGCGTCTCGCCCAGCCAATGGGCGAGCGCGCACGGTTGAGCGCCGCCTCCGGCTTGCGCGCGCCGCATCGTAGCAAACTGCTGAGGTGACGTGCACGGCAGCGGGCGCGTACGCTAGCGCCATGCATGCGCTGATCCTCAACGCTGGCCTGGCAGGCAGCTCCGGCAACTGCCAAGTCGTGGCCGAGCACGCGGCGCGCTGGCTGGCTGAGCGCCGCCTGGAGCACGAGCTATTGGTACTGCGCGACTGCCCGATCGAGCGCGCCGGTCAGGCCATTGCCCGGGCCAGCCATTTGATCTTCGTGACCGGCACCTACTGGGGCGGCTGCTCCAGCCTGCTGCAGCAACTGCTCGAAGAGCTGACCGCGACCGAGGGCGGCGCGCACTGGCTGGGCAAGCCTGCAGCGGTATTCGTGACCGCGCATCAGGTCGGCGCGCAGGAGGTGCTCTGGCGCCTGCAGGGAACGCTGGTGGCGCTCGGCTGTTTGCTCCCGCCCATGTCGGGCGCGGTGATCATGCGCGTCTCCGAGCAACTGCGGCAACTCGCGCCCGAAGCCTGCGCCGACGTGTGGGGACTCGCAGACGTGGCCACCTCACTCGACAACCTGCTGGCTTGCGCGGATGCGACAGGTCGCTTTCGCGCCTGGCAGGTCGATCGCGAAGACTTTCGCAGTCGTTGGCTCAACGGCCCCGGCTAGCGGAGGGCAAAAAACGCCAGTCGCTAACCCAAATGTAACGGACGATAACGCGACGTGTCCGGCGCGCACACGCCTGATCACTCAATGACCGAGCAGGCGCGCGAGCAGGCGCAACGGTAGTGAACGAAAATTGAGCTTACCGTGGAGAAGTGTCGCGGCGACACAGTCCTCGTCCGATGCGATCGTGAAGGAATGCGCTGTGCCCGGTTCCATCAGGTGGATATCGCCGGTCGTGTAAACCTTGCCAGTGTCCTCGGTATAGGAGCCGGCCAAGAGCAGTACCGTTTCGAGACCGTCGTGGTGATGCTCGGGGAAGCGGGCGCCGGCTGCGAAGGTGACGAGGTAGCTCTGCGACCCTGAGCGACTCACACCGGCCTTCACCGGTAGCTTCTTGATGCCTGGCAGACCCGAGCGCTGCCACGCCTTCGGATCGGCGCTCTGCACCAGCAGCGCGCGCACCTCGTCACGCGAGATGTCGTAGAGCTCGCTCAGCGTGCGCGTGAACGGCGCGTAGCGCTCGGGCGGCCGCGACGTCTCTTCGAGCAGGCGCGCGCGGACGGCGCGCGAGCCGGCGGGCAGCGGCAGGGCCTCCGGCAGGCGATGCACCAGCTCCAGCAGCTCGCGCTGCTCCGTCAGCTCCGTCCCTTCGAGCGCTTCGCGCGCGAACTCGGGCTCCAAATCGTCGGTCACGGGCTGAGCTTCCATGTTGACACGCCGCTGGCTGCGGTCGACTGCCGCTTTCTGTCATACGAGCGAACCCGCCCGGCCGGATCGAGGTCGAAGCTACGGCGTGACCGATCCCTCAGGCGCCCAGGTGATCCAGCAGCAAGATCGGGCGGCGTTCGCTGCGTGAGCGTGACAGGTCTACCCGGCCGCGCAGGTAGTACTCGCTCACCTCGTCGGCAGCCAACATGGCTTGCGTGACGGTCCAGTGGTCGGGGCCGACCTCGACCGTCAAATTCTTTGGGCTGCGCGCGTTCGCGTCGAGCTGCAGGTGGCCGTGCTCCTCGAAGAAGGGTTTGATGCGGCGCTGCAGCTCGAGCGGCGCGAGCTCCAGCTCGCCGGGCTCGGCCAGATCGGCGATCGTGTCCCAGTCGCCGTACTCGATGGCGCGCAGGATGCCGAACATCAGGTTGCGGATCAGCGCCGTGAAGCCGCGCGCGTCGCTGGTGATGTCCTGCACCGCGACTTCGGCGGCCGGCTGGGCGCGGTCGCTGGCCTGGTAGCTGGGGTTGCGCAGCCGCTCCCATTCGTCGAGCAGGCTGGAATCCACGCCGCGGATCAGCGTACCCAGGTGCAAGATGATGTCGTCGAGCTCCGCGGTGCGCGACAGCTCGGGCAGGGTTTGCACGAGCGTTTTGTAGACCTCCGACAGGTAGCGCAGCAGCGTCCCTTCCGAGCGCGACAGCCCATACTCCTTGATGTAGCCGCTGAAGGATTGGAGACTCTCCAGCATCTCGCGAGCGATCGATTTGGGCTTGAGCACCTCACGCGAAACCCAAGGGTGCTGCTGTTCGAAGGCGGCGAAGCTTTCGTTCAAAAATTCCAGGTTGGGTTTGGGGTGCTCGACCTTGTCGAGTTCGATCATTCGTTCTTCGTATTCGACGCCAGCGGCCTTCAACTCGGCGACTTTTTGCCCTTTGAGCTTGTCGACCTGTGCGCGCAAGACGACTTCGGGATCTTCGACGATCGCTTCCACCAGGGTCAGCACGTCCAGCCCATAGCTAGGGCTGTCTTGGGGAAGACGTTCGACCGCGTCCACCACGTACAGGCCGAGGGCCTGCAAGAGCGAGAAGTTCTCTTGCAGCTCGGCGTTCAAACGAATGCCGCCGCCTTCGGCCGCGGTGCGAAATTCAATCACTCCGGCTTGCCACAATGAGCGCAAGAGCTCGAGCGCGTGCTTCTTGTGCTTTCGCTTTTGAGGCGGCGGCTCGAGGCTATCTTTGACCAGCGACTTCATGGCCGAGCAACCACCCTCGGGGCGGCCAAGCACCGAAAGCAGCATGCCGTGGCTGATGTGGAAGCGCGCCACGAGCGGCTCCGGAGCGGAGCTCACCAAACGCTCGAAGATCGCCTTGTCCCAGTGCACGTAGCCCCAATCGGGCGGCTTCTTGCGCACGAACTTTTTTTTGTTCTGGGAGCTCGCCTTGGCCTCCAAGCGCAGATTCTCGACACTGTGTTCGGGCGCCAAGGCGACGACATAACCCGCATCGTCGTAGCCCTTGCGGCCTGCGCGGCCGGCGATCTGCTGAAAGT
>DATDEV010000085.1:0-3995 GCA_036522995.1 Polyangiaceae bacterium | reverse complement strand
AGCGCCTCGTGCAGCTCGGCCAGGATTTCGTCAGGCCGGTCGTGCTGCGTGGCAAGCAGGGTCCGGTGCGCGATCTGGGCTGCCGCATAGGCGATCAAGCCGTGACCCACTGCGTCCACCAAGGCGACGAGGGCACCGTCGTCGAGCAAGCGAATCAGGCCGAGGTCACCGCCGCGCGGCGCCCCCGGGTAGGGGCGCACGTGGACCGCCGCGTCGAGCCCGGCGCTCAGCGGTACTTCACGATTCGGACCCATGTCCCGCCCCCCTTCTCGCTTCGAATCTCGAAATCATCGACCAAGCGCTTCGTACCGGGCAAGCCCAGTCCCAGGCTTCCGCCCGTGCTCACGTGCTCGCGCATCGCTTGCGAGAGGTCCGCGATACCCGGGCCACGATCCTGGACGACGGCCTCGACGCCGGCGCGGTCGCCTTCGAGCACCCGCAGCGTCACCCAGCCGCGGCCGGCGTAGCGGACCACGTTCGTGACGAGCTCGCTCACGGCGGTCGCAAAAGCGGCGCATGAAGGCGCAGAAAGGCCGGCCAGCTGCGCGAATTTGCGCGCGACGACGCTGGCCATCGCCGCGTCGGCAGCGGACTCGATCTTGAGGCGCCGCGCTTTCATGCGCCTTTCAGCGCTTCCATCGCTCGCTCCACGGTGCGCGCGCTGCGAGCCCACGAGATGTCGGCGTCGAGCAGGACCAGACCGGCAGCGACACCCGGCTGCATTTCAGCGAGCATCACCGTCGCGCCCATCAATGACGCCGAGATCGCGACCTGGCGCAGGCGCGCAAAGTCGTCGGCGTCCATGACTTCGACGCCACTCATGTCGAACACCACGCCGCGCGCTCCGGCTCGTTGCAAAAGTGCGAGCAGGCCCCGGCGCAGAGCTTGCAGCATTTCGTCGGTGATCGGACCGTGGACGGGAATCAGAATCGTATTCCCGACCCGCTGCAGGACGACCTGCCCGTCGCCGTTCATGACTTCTGCTCGATGCCCGCCAGACGAAACGCCACCTTGAGCGCGTCCTTCAAGTTGCCAGTCGTCTTCATCTCACCGACGTCGATGCCGAGCTCCACGATGGTTTCCGCCACCTGCGCGGACACACCGCTCACGATCGCCTCGCAGCCCATGAGCCTCGCTGCCTTGGTCATGCGAATCAAGTGATTTGCCACCGCCGTATCGACCACCGCAACCCCCGAAATATCCAGGATGAAGGCCACCGCCTGGCGCTCACTCACCTGCTCCAGCATGCGACGCATGATGTCCTGAGCCCGCCGTGAGTCGACGATGCCGACGATCGGAAGCATGAGCACACCGTCGGAGAGGGCCGCGATCGGCGTGCTCATGTCGATCAACGCGCGGCTCTGCTGACTGATGATTTCCTGGGTGCGGCGGTTGTAGGTATCGACGACCAGCGCGCCCTCCATCGCGATCACGCGCTGGATCGCCAGGATCGCCGCGCGTCGCTCCGCCTCGCTCAGCCCCTCCGGCGCGAGATCCTCCGTCCACAGCTTGAGCGCATGGGCCATCGTCGCCAGGTAGTGGCGCGGCTCGATCTGAAGCTGTGCGTGCACGTCCCCGACGTGCTCGCGCGAGGCCACGTACTCGGGGTCCCAGCGCCCTTGCCAGAACTCGAGCCAAGCTCTTCGGAGCGACCCTTGCGCTCGCTCCAGCGTGGCGGTGTCGGGGAAATGGACCGCGAAATGCTCACCGAGCGCGCCACGCATGAACGCGTAGAGCCGCTCGATGAACGCGTCGATGTACGGTGCCACTCGCTTGCCGTAGACCCGCACCTGCTCCAGGTCTGCGTCGGTCACATCGAACAGGTGGCGAAATTCGGCTTGCTTCATGAGCTGGAGACTCCCTCGCGCGTCTCAGCGCGTGGGGCGCATCCTGCCTCATGAGCTTGGCCAGACCGAGCGCCATTGCTGGACGGCGGTTCGGCAGCTCCGGCGTCGCGGTCTCCTTTTAGTGTGAACGGAAGCGAAAGGGGACTCTCCAGCCCCCTTTTCCCTCGTTCTCGTGGATTGGCGGAGTCGCGGAGGGACCCCTACTCGAAGCGCTCGCCGGCCCAAAGGCGGCGGACGTCGGCTGCGGAGCGCGTCAAGTAGACCGCGTCCTCGATGCGGGAGATCCAGCGCACGGGAACGAAGTGGTGTTGCCCGACTTCGTCTCGGGCAAGCTCGAGGTTGCCGCCTTCGATGTGGTCGATGGTGCCGAGCGGCTCACCGTGCACGCTGAAGACGCGCATGTTGCGCTCAATGTGGGCTGGATTGATCGACGGCTGACTGGGGGATGGCTGGAGCATGCTGGCCTCTCTGCGTCGCGCGAGCGTCGCGGCACGGGGTCGCCTAGTCTGCAGCTTCCGTTCCTACTGCGCCGACGCTTCCGCGGCGGCGGTGGGTAGATGTAAGGTGCAGCCATGACGCAGCGCGCGGCGTGGCTGGTTGGCTTGGTGCTCACCCTGGGGGTTTGGGCGTGTGGACCCAAGGCAGAACCTGTAGCGCCTAGCGAACCACAAACACCGCCCCCCGCAGCGGCGACCGCCGCGACCCCCGTCGAGCCCGTGGCAACACAGCCCACTGTGGCACCCGCGCCGAGCCCTGTCGCCACGGAGGTGAAGCCGGCGCCCCCCTCGATCCGCGAGGTGTGCTTGGCGATGTGCGACAAGGTGAAGGCCAAGTGCCCCAAGAGCGCGTTCGATGCCTGCCGCGTGAACTGCACCAAATACGACCCGCCCGCGGAGGGTTGCGAGGACGTGGTGCGCACGGCGCTCAGCTGCGCGCGCGATGCTGTCGATCTGGTTTGCGCCAATGTTGCGCCCGAGAGCTGCGCCAAACCGTTTCGGCAGATCGCGGCCTGCGCTTCCGGTCAAAAGCCGCCCACGGCTAGCGAGCCGAGCGCTGCAGGGTTGCCGGCGGGCTTTGCGCTATTCACGAGCGCGGCCGAGGGTGTGCACGCTCCAATGCCGGAGGGCGCGGCCGCCGGCAGCGAGCCGGCAGTGATCGCGACCGCCAAGCAAGCGAGCGGCGCCGTCTACGCGATTCGCAAGCTGCCGCGCCCCGAGGGCAAGCTGAACGAGAAGGCGTTCCTGAAGATGGCGATGGCCCAGTTCGGTCGCTGCACCGACAAGATGAAGATGCAGGGTATGGTCGACAAGCCCGGCCGCACCTCGATCCACTTCGCCATGAAGTGTCCGGACGGTGCCGTGGAGCGTGGGCTGTTTTGGGCCACCGACAAGGCGCTATTCATCGCCAGCGCGCGTGGCCCGAGCGACGAGCTGGGTCCCACGGACGCCTTCCTCTACGGCTTCGAAGCCAAGTAGGCGGGCGCAGCGCCGCTGGCACAGGCGCGAGAGCGGGTGCTAGGTTTGGCGCGCTGCATGCTGGACCTGGTCGTGAGCCAAAGCCTCGTCGTGCCCGAGCGAGAGCTCGAGTGGGCGGCGGTGCGCGCGTCGGGTCCCGGTGGTCAGAACGTGAACAAGGTGTCGAGCAAGGTCGAGCTGCGCTACGACTTCGAAGCCTCGAGCGCGCTCAGCGACGGCGTGAAGCAGCGCCTGCGCGCCCTGGCGCAGCACCGCTTGGACAGCGAGGGCCGCATCCTGATCGTGAGCCAGCTGACTCGCAATCAGCCGCAGAATTTGAACGACGCGCGCGCGCGGCTGGCGGAGCTGATCGCCCTGGCGCTGGTGGTGCCCAAAAGGCGCCGTCCCACGCGACCGAGTCGAGCGGCCAAGCGGGCGCGTGTGAGCGACAAGCGGGCCAACGCCCGCAAGAAGCAGAGCAGAGCCTCGAAAAACCATGATGATTAAGGCTGTCGCGTTGGGGGTTTGGCTGGCATTTTCGGTCGGCTGTAGCGCGCTCGGCAATTGCCCGCCCGAGGGCGACGATGTCGTCATCGAGGAAGGCACGACCGAAATCGAAGGCTTGGCGTACGAGTCGTCGACCTGGGAAGGTCCGCGCAACAAGTTCCCGGCCAAAACGTTCGTGCACTTCATT
>DATDEV010000084.1:0-13769 GCA_036522995.1 Polyangiaceae bacterium | reverse complement strand
GTGCAGCTCGCGCGTGCGCACGACGGCGCTGCCCACGGCTTGCTGAATCGCAGCGACCAGCTGCGGCGACGGCGACGGCTCGCCTTCAAGCACCGCGCTCAGCATCTCGACCGCAGCAGAGGGTCCCATCACACGAATGCGCGCCTCGCGCAGCACCGACCAGCACACCAGGCCGTTCCAGACCGCGTTGATGGGAACGGCCGCAAACGCCAGCAAATGGCGAGTCGCGAAGCGACCCAGCGCGCGCTGCAAGATGGCCTTGAACAGGAAGTTGCTGACCGAGATCTTCAGCTTGTAGATCAGCGAGGCCACCAGAAGCTGCGCCTTGCTGGCTTCGCGGTGCGGGTTCACGCCGAGCGTCGCTTCCGGCGGATTGGGTAATTCGAGCGCCGCCCGGGCCAACGCCAGCGCCACCTCGGCGTTGGCGTCGGCGCGCAGCTCCAGCCCTGCCACCGCCGCCAGCCGACGCACCGCGCGCAGCGAGTCCCAGTACAGGTAAGCGATCTCGAGCACGGCGAACACGATCGCGGCGACGCCGAATACGCCCCAGTAGGAGGCGCGCTGCGCCAGCGTCGCATGCTCGGGCATCGGCCCCAAATGGCCGTGCGCGTACAGCTCGCCAAAGCCGGTAGCTACCGCGTTGAGCACTCCCGCCAGTGCCGCCCGTAACACGGCCCCACGCTCCACCCGCCGCAAGGCCGCGCGCTCCACCGGGTTGAGCACGTGGATCGGATCGTCGGCGCTAGCGGCCGCTTCGGCGCCGCCCTGCAGCAAGCTGATACCGAGCCGCTCGAGCAAGGGAGAGGGAGCCTTTGACCTGGACACGCTCAAGCTGCGGCGGAGCTGCCCTCGGTCCGCAGGTCGGTCAGGATCGCGTCGACGTTATGCTTGGCGTCCCCGAACAGCATGCGGGTGTTTTCCTTGAAGAACAGCGGATTTTCGACGCCCGCGTAGCCGCTGGCCATACTGCGCTTCATGACCACCGTGGTCTTGGCCTTCCAGACCTGCAGCACCGGCATGCCGTAGATGGGGCTGGAGGTATCGTCGAGCGCGCCCGGATTGACGATGTCGTTGGCGCCGATCACCAGCACCACGTCGGTCTCCGGAAAGTCGTCGTTGATCTCGTCCATCTCGAGCACGATGTCGTAGGGCACCTTGGCCTCGGCCAGCAGCACGTTCATGTGTCCCGGCAAGCGTCCCGCCACCGGATGGATGGCGAAGCGCACGAGCGCCCCGCGCTTGCGCAGCAGCTCGGCGATTTCGAACAGCGCGTACTGGGCGTGGGCGACGGCCATGCCATAGCCGGGGACGACCACCACCTTCGTGGCCGCCCGCAGCAGCGCCGCCGTGTCGGGCGGCGTGATGCTGGTGACCTCGCCTTCGGGCTCGCCTGCCGAGCGGGCGGGCTTCGCTCCCTCGTCGGCCCCGAAGCCGCCGAAGATCACGCTCAGGAACGAGCGGTTCATGGCGCGACACATGATGTAGCTGAGGATGGCGCCGCTCGAGCCGACCAGAGCACCGGTGATGATCAGCAGGTCGTTACTGAGCATGAAGCCCGCGGCCGCCGCCGCCCAGCCCGAGTAGCTGTTGAGCATCGAGACCACGACCGGCATGTCGGCGCCACCGATGCCCATGACCAGGTGCACGCCGACCAAGCCGGCGATGCCGGTCATGATCAGCAGCGGCGGCAAGCCCTCGTCCAGCGAGACACCGACGAAGCGCAGCGCCAGCACCACGCACACGGCGAGCAGCCCTGCATTGAGGGCGTGCCGACCGGGCAAGAGCAGCGGCTTGCTGCGCAGGCTGCCGCGCAACTTGAGGAAAGCGATGATCGACCCGGTAAAGGTCAGCGCGCCCACGAACACGCCGACGAAGATCTCGATCTCGTGCAGCAGCTGCTCGGTCGGCGAGGGCTGTGCGTGTCCGCCCAGGTAACTGGCGATGCCGACCAGCACGGCCGCCAGACCTACGAAGCTGTGCAGGATGGCCACCAGCTCCGGCATCCCGGTCATGGCCACGCGCGCCGCCAGCAACGAGCCGATGCCGGCGCCGACCGCGATCGCGCCGGCCAGTAGCCCGAAGCTCGAGACCTGCGACAGCGCCGTGATCGCCACCGCGAGCAGCATGCCTGCCACCCCGAAGCCGTTGCCGCGCCGCGCGGTGGCTTGAGTGCTCAGCCCGCCGAGGCTGAGGATGAACAGCACACCCGCTACCAGGTAGCAAACGGTGACGAGACTCGTCGGGATCGCCATGAGCTACCTCTGGAACATCTTGAGCATGCGCTGCGTGACTAGAAAACCACCGGCGATGTTGATGGTCGCGATCAGTACCGCCACTGCCGACAAGATCGCCACGGGGGACTCGATGGGGCCGGAAATCTGCAGCATGCCACCGACCAGGATGATGCCGCTGACGGCGTTGGTGACGCTCATCAGCGGCGTGTGCAGGGCCGGCGTCACGTTCCACACCACCTGCCAGCCGATGAAGCAGGCGAGCACGAACACGGTGAGATGACCAACGAACGCCACGGGCGCGAACGCACCGGCCAGCACCAGCGCCAGGAGCGCGGCCACGATCACGCCGAGCGATGCCTTGCCGTTGCCCTCTTTCCTGGCGAGGGGTGGCGGGACGCTGGGCGCGCGCTCCTTGCGTTCGATGGGCTTGGCCGGCGCCGTGGGCGGAGGCGGCCAGAGCAGCTCGCCGTGGCGCAGCACGATCGCGCCGCGCACGACCTCGTCGTCGAGGTCGATGTGGAAGGCCTTGCCGCCGCCCATGTCGGCCAACAGATGGGTGAGGTTCGAACCGTAGAGCTGGCTGGCGGTGGGCGCCAGGCGGCTCGGCAGGTCGACGTAGCCGATGATGGTGACGCCGTGCTGCTCGATGACCTCGCCGGGCCGCGTGAGCGAGCAGTTGCCACCTGACTCGGCCGCCATGTCGACGATCACCGAGCCCTGCCGCATCGACTTCACCATGTCCTCGGTGATCAGCACCGGTGCCGGCTTGCCCGGAACGAGCGCCGTGGTGATGATGATGTCGACGTCCTTGGCCTGCAGCGCGAACAGCGCCATCTCGGCAGCGATGAACTCCTTGCTCATCTCCTTGGCGTAGCCACCTGTGCCGCTGCCATCCTCGTGCAGGCTCACGGTGAGGAACTCCGCGCCCATGCTCTGCACCTGCTCACGCACCTCGGCGCGCGTGTCGAAAGCGCGCACGATCGCGCCCATTCCGCGCGCCGCACCGATGGCCGCAAGCCCGGCAACGCCGGCGCCGATCACCATCACCTTCGCCGGCGGCACCTTGCCGGCCGCGGTCATCTGGCCCGTGAAAAAGCGGCCGTAGAAGCTGGCCGCCTCGATCACCGCGCGGTAGCCGGCGATGTTCGCCATCGAGCTCAGCGCGTCCATCTTCTGGGCGCGCGTGATGCGCGGCACCTGATCGATAGCCAGCACCGTGGCCTTGCGCTGAGCGAGGCGCTCGACCAGCTCGCGGTTCTTGGCGGGGTAGATGAAGCTGACCAGCGTGCCGCCCTCGCGCAATAGGTCGGCCTCGTGCTGGTTTAGCCCCGGGTGCAGCTCCGGTGGCTGAACCTTGAGCACCAGGTCGCTCTCTCGCCAGATCTGCTCGGCCGACTCGACGATGTTGACGCCTTGCGCTTCGTAGTCGGAATCACGAAACGAAGCGCCGGCGCCGGCGTCGTGCTCGACCGAAACCTCGAAGCCGAGCTTCCTCAGGCGTGCCGCCGTCTCCGGGGTCGCCGCCACGCGTCGTTCGCCTCGCCTGACCTCTTTCGGAACGCCTATCTTCATGGGTTCTCGATATTGGTGCGCACCAGCTCGCGCTGTCCGAGCGGACCGAGCCTGCCACAGCAGATCCTCCCTGTACAGCGGCGCAACGCGCGCACTTTCGCCGCAATTTGCCGCTCGAGAATCAACAGGAAGAGTGGAAGCGTGGGAGGGGATTTTTGGGTGGCTATCGAGGCCCCTCGCTGAACCTGACGCGTCCACGCGTGCCCCGGGAGCCCTGCTAGGGGATGCCCTGCATCCCCTAGCCTTCCACCCTTCCACCCTTCCTGTTCAATCCGCTCTCGGTTACTCGGCGGCGGGGATGCTGGCGGTGGCTTGCTTGACGGGCTCGAACTCGGTTTCGTTGGCGAGCTGAGCGCGCGAACGGCCGGCGTGCTTGGCGCGGTACAGGGCCGCGTCGGCCGCGCGGATTAGCTCGTCGGCACGTGCGCTGCCGACTTGATCGGTCGCGGCCACGCCGATGCTGATGCTCTGCTCGATGCCGACGCCGCCGTGGAGGGTCGGCGAATCGGCCAAGGAACGGCACAAGCGCGCCGCCACGCTGAGGCCCGTCTTGGCGTCGCACTCCGGCAGCACCGCGATGAACTCCTCGCCGCCCAGGCGCCCCACCGAATCGTAAGCGCGCATGCCGGCCTTGAGGCGAGCTGCGGTTTCACGGAGCACTGCGTCACCGGCGGCGTGGCCATGACTGTCGTTGATGGCCTTGAAATGATCGAGATCGCCCATCAGCACCGAGACTGGTGAGCCATGGCGCGAAGCGCGCACCAATTCCTTGCTCAGCTGCTCGAGCACCGCGCCGCGATTGAGCAGGCCCGTCAGCGAATCGTGCATGGCCTCGAAGCGCAGGCTCTCGCGAGCTTGCACCAGCTGCTCCTGTAGCTCGATGACGCGGCGACCAGCGCGCAAGCGCACCTTCAGCTCCAGCGGGTTGCAGGGTTTGACCAGGTAGTCGTCCGCTCCCGCGTCCAGTCCGGCGATGATGTCGCTCTTGTCGTCCTTGGCCGTGAGCAGCACGATGTAAACGTAAGGCTCCTGCGGGCCGTTGCGGATCGCCTTGCACACCTCGATGCCGTCCTTCTTCGGCATCACCCAATCCACGACCAGCACGCGCAGCTCGGGGTCATCCTTCAAAGCTTGCAAGGCCGACTCGCCATCGCGCGCGAGCGTGACCGTGTAGCCCCAGCCTGCGAGCCAGTGCTCCAGCATCGTGCGTGCAATGGGCTCGTCGTCGGCCAGAAGTATCTTCATGCGCGAAGCTCCCCTGGCAGAGTCTCGCCGACTACGCGGATGGCCGCCATCTTCAAGCTCCAATAGGGCACAACGGCGCTGCGGGCCGGCCCCTTAAGCCTGTGCGACACCCGCCAGCTCGAGCCGCGAAATAACCACTCTTTCCGTGAGCTTGCCCAGCCTCGCTGCTAGGCTCTGCCACCCCCTATGCTGCGCGCGTTTCGGGCTCTGCGTCTGTTTTGGACCATCATCGCATCCTATGCGCTGGTGTGGGTCTTTTCGCGCAGAGCGACGCCGTACGCGCGCAAGCGCCGCTTCGAGCGAGCACACCGCGTCAACGCGGAGCGCCTTGCGAACGGCTTCGTCGAGCTGCGGGGCGTCTTCATCAAGACGGGTCAGGTGCTGAGCGTAACAGGAACCTTTCTGCCGTCGGCCTACGGCACCGCGCTCGCCAAGCTGCAGGACAAGGTACCGGCGCGCCCGTTCGAAGAAATCTACGGCAGGCTCGAAGAAGCCTTCGGCGTCGGTGCGCTCGAGCGCTTCGGTAGCTTCGAGCGCGAGCCGGTGGCCGCCGCGTCCCTGGCGCAAGTTCACCGCGCCACCACGCGCGACGGCCGCCCGCTCGCCGTCAAGGTGCTGTACCCCGACATCGAGCGCTTGATCCGCATCGACCTGGGCGTGCTGCGCTCGCTGCTGCCGGTCGTACGGCTACTGCTGCCCGTCTCGCGCGTGGAGCGTGTGCTCGAGCAGCTGGCCGCAATGCTGGCGCGCGAGACCGACTACGTCCACGAGCGCCAGAACATGGCGCGGCTGCGCGGCATCTTTGCGGGGCGCAGCGACGTGGTGATCCCGGCCGTGGAAGCGGAGCTCACGCACGCCGGTGTGCTTTCGATGTCGTTCGAAAGCGGCGTAAAGATCAGCGATCGGGCAGCGCTTTCGGCCATCGGCGTGGAGCCGGAAGCGGTGGCCCGGCTGCTGGTTGGTTGCTACTTCACGATGCTGTTTCAGGAGCGCGTATTTCATGCCGACCCGCACCCGGGCAATTTCCTGGTCCGCGCCATGCCGCGCGGACCGGGGGCGCCGCCCGCGCCGCAGCTGGTGATTTTGGACTACGGCGCCGTCGAGGAAGTAACCGACCGGCTGCAGGCCGGCATGAAGCGCGTCGTGCTGGGCGTCATCACCAGGAACGACACCGACATCCTGAGCGGCCTGGAAGAAATGGGCTTCGTCGCCGCTGGCGGCGATCGCGAGCTACTGGCGCGCGTCGGTCGCGAATACCTAGGCGTGCTCGGGTCGGTCAAGATCCAGGACTTCTCGAAGCTCGATCGCGAGCAAGTGGAAAAGCTGTCCGGCTACGAGCAGATGCGCGGTCAACTGCGGCAGGTGATGAAGAGCGTGGAGTACCCGGAAGGTTACTTTTACGTCGAGCGCACGCTGGCGCTGCTGTTCGGATTGGTTGGACAGCTCGCGCCGCGGCAGGGGCTGCCCGGCCTCGTGCTGCCGTACGCGATGCAGGCCTTCGCGCCGACGCTAGCGCGCCCAGCCACGCCGCCAGCCGTGCCGGACGCCGAAGGCGCCGCATGAAAGCGGCCGGCGCGGCGCTGCTCCTGCTCGGGGCGACGCTCGGCGGTTGTCGCGCCGATGTTGCTCGCGCCCCGACTGTCACCACCATCCAGCGCTGCGACTACCGGCTGGAGCTCGCAGCCTCCGGACTGGTGCAGGTCGACGCGCAGTGCCAGGCCGACGGCGAGCTGTCGTTTCGAGCCGAGCGAGGGCGCGCGCGCGACGTGATCGGGCCCGCTGCCGGCATGAACGGTCACTTTCGCGCCAGCAGCGGGCGACTGCGCTACACGCTCGATCTGGCGGGCATCGCGCGGCGTCGCGACGACATCGATTTCGCGGCGCAGGTCGGCGCCTCGTTCGTCGCGCCCCTGTCGAGCGTGCTGCTCGTGCCGGAGCCGCTCACCACCGAGATCCCCGTCACGCTGCAGGTGACGGCAGCTGCTGGAGTGCAGGTGGCGGTGGGGCTTGCGCGCGGCGAAGCACCCGACACCTATCGCTTGATGGCGCACGAGCTGCCGGTCGCCACCTACTTCGCGTTCGGCAAGCTCGAGCAGCGCACGCTCGACGTGGCAGGCAGCAAGCTCGAGCTGAGCCGGCTCGACGGCGCGCTCGATCAGTCACTGTCCGACCTGGTTAGCTGGGTGGAGGCTTCGGCCACGGCCGTGAGCGATTTTTACGGCACCTTTCCGGTACCGCGCGTCAGCGTCACGCTGATACCGGTGCCGCGCCGCGATGCGGTGGTGTTCGGCAAGCTGCTGCCCGAGAGCGAGCCGGGCATCGCGCTGCTACTCGGCCAGCACGCTTCGCGCAAGACCCTGTATTCAGACTGGATCTTGGTGCACGAGCTGTTTCACCTGGGCTTCCCGAGCTTCTACGGCGAGGGCAAATGGCTGGATGAAGGGCTCGCCACGTACTACGAGCCCATCATCCGCGTGCGCGCCGGCCTGTACACCGAAGTCGAGCTCTGGGACGAGCTCGAGCAGTCCCTGCCGCAGGGCATGTCGGCCTTCACCTCGCTCGGTCTGGAGCAGGCTCGGGATTTTCGTGGCGTGTACTGGGGCGGCGCGCTGGCTTGCCTGGCAGCCGACGTGCAGGCGCGGCAGCGCCAGCTCGACGTCGGGCTCGAGGTCGGTTTGCGCGCGCTGCGCGACGCGGGCGCAACGGCATCCGAAGTGTGGTCGCTCGCCGACGCCATCGCTACCGTGGATGGTGCGCTCGGCCAGCCTACGCTGGGTCCAATCGCCGCGCAGCACGGCGAGCGAGGCAGCCCGTTCGATCTCGCAAAATTTCTCGGCGAGCTGGGTGTGACGCGCGGCGCCGACGGGCGGATCGCGCTCTCGGACGCAGCCCCGCTAGCAGCCGTCAGGCGCGCCATCACCAGCAAGCCATGAGCGCTGCGCCTCCCGCCAGCCCGCGCTCGCATGCGGTGGACGCGCTGCGCGGCGCCGCGATCGTGAGCATGTTCGCGGCAAACCTGGCCGGGCCCTGCCTGCTGCCGCCGCACCCGCTGTGGCTGCGTATCTACGGTAGCTTTGCTGCCCCCAGCTTCGTGCTGCTCGCGGGCATGATGACCAGCATGGCCGGCCGCGAGGCCCCGCTAGGGCGGCTACTCAAACGCTCGCTGCTGCTGCTCGCGCTGGCGGCCGCCATCGACCTGCTCTGCTGGGGCATCGCCCCGTTCGAGACCTTCGACGTGCTGTATTTGCTGGGCTTCGCGCTGCCGCTCGCCGGCCTCTGCACTCGGCTCGGACCGCCACTGCATCTGCTGCTCGCTCTCTCCATTTTGGTGGCGACGCCGTGGCTGCGCCGCGCGCTCGGCTACGGTCCGCTGCTACCCGATCAGCTCGCCTACCCGTGGCCCGTCTGGCGTCGCTTGCTCGTGGATGGCTGGTTCCCGCTGTTTCCATGGTTGGGCGTAGCGCTGCTCGGTGCCGCCATCGGGCGACTGAATCCGCTGGCCGAGCCTCGGCGGCGCTGGCTCGCCCCGCTCGGCGGCTCGCTCGTGCTGGCTGGGGGGGTCGCTTGGTGGCTGGCTCCGCCCACGCTCGTCACGCGCAGCGGCTACAGCGAGCTGTTCTATCCGCCCAGCCCCCAATACCTGGCGCTGGCGCTGGGCGCCGTGCTGCTCGGGCTTTCGCTGCTGGACTGGTTGGTGCGCCGCTACGCCCTGACCTGGCTGGTCGTGCTGGGGCGTTCGTCGCTACTGCTCTACGTGTCACACGTGGTGCTGATCGCTTTCGTGCTCGACGAGTGGTTCGCAGCTCAGAGCCTGCCCGCGTTCCTGGCACTATATGCGGTGATGGGCGTCAGTCTTTGGTCGGTGGCTTGGCTGGCGCAGCGCTCGCGGCGCTGGCTGAGAGCGCTGCGCGAGCGTCGAGCAGACGTCGCACGCGCGTGAACGGAGCAGCGGCGTGATGTCGCGAAACAAGATGCCAGGCTGCACAGCCGTTTTGTACTACTCGAGACCGAAGCGGGATTTGCGCTCAGCAATGAACTGTACGTACGCAGAAGCTTCCAGGCGCTCTTCGATTTCGCCGGCGTCGACCGCGAGCTCGAGCGCGCGCTTGATGTCGCCGAGCTTTTTCGAGGGTGGGATGCCGAAGGCGGTCATCAGCTCGCTGCCGAGGCCAGTGGGCAGCGGGGGCTGCTTGGCGTCGAGCGCGGCCAGGTCGGTGATGCGCTCGGCCAGGCTGTCGATCATGTTGATGCCACGCCGCTTCTTCTCGGGCCGCTTGGTGGTGATGTCGGCGCGCGACAGGCAGAGCAGGTCCTCCAGGTGCGGCCCCATCTCACGCGCGAAGCGGCGCACGGCGCTGTCCGTCCATTTGCCGTCGTATTGCGAAGCGCGCAGGTGGTGCAGCACCAGGAAGCGCACCTCGCCACGCAGCGCCTCTTCGTGACCGAACAGCTTGCCGCGTCGTTCGAGCTTGTCGAACATGCGCGCCCCGACCTCGGCGTGGCCGAAGAAGTGCACCTCACCATCGGGCGAGATGGAGCGTGTCTTGACCTTGCCGATGTCGTGAAACAGCGCGCCGTAGCGCACCTCGATGCGCTGCACGCTCTGCGTGACGACTTGCTTGGTGTGCTTCCACACGTCCTTGTGCCGCCACTCACCGTCGCCGAAGCCGACCATGGCCTTGACCTCGGGCAAGATCGCGTCGAGCACGCCGGTGGCGAGCAGAGAGTCGAGCCCCTCGTCGGCGTACTGGCCGAGCATCACGCGGTCGAGCAGCGCCCGCACGTCGCGCGGGTCGAGCGCCACCAAGTCACCCGCTTCGATAAGCACGACCGGGCGATCGGCGACGCCCTGCTCGGCGCACGCGGCAGCGCGCTCGAGCGCGTGGATGGCGCGATCGCGATCGGGCGCGCTGAGCGGGACTTGGGACGGGGTCGTCATAGCGGTGGGTGGTGCTCGGCCTAGAGCGCCGAAGGCGACGCGGTCGGCCTTTGTACGCGCAAGCCAGAAAGACGCAAGAAATTCAGCTACCGCGCCGGGGAGGCCGATTTTGACGCACAAAACGGGCCCTGCCAAGGCTTACGGATTAGGCTAGCAAGGTGTGGTCGGCCCACCGGAATCAGCCGCGCGACCCGGTGCGCCTCATGGCACGCCTGCTGTGCTTCGCGCTGGCCTTCGTCGGGGCCGTGCCGGTGGGGCTAGCAGCGTTCGTGACGTCGGGGCCGGCGGCGCGCTGGGCCGCCCAGCAGACCAGCCGGGCGCTCGAGCAGGAGCTGGGGCTCAGGGCGACCTTCGACGTGAAGGTGCGGCTCTTGCCGCTGCGGCTCGCGATCGAAAATTTGAAGGTGCCCGCGTCCGACGGGGGCTCGCCCTTTCTGACCGCCAAGAGCGCCTCCATCACCCCGCGCTTCTTCTCGCTGCTCGCGGGCAAGCTCGACCTCGGTGACATCGAGATCGAAAAGCCCGATGCGCGCATCGTGCTCCGGCAGGGCAAGCTCGCCAACCTTCGCTATCGGTTGCCCCAGACCTCGCCTACGGCCGAGCGTCCGAAGAATGCGCCGCTCGGCTCGCTGTCGATCGGCGAGGGGCGCTTCAGCATCGACGTGGACGGCGTGGCGGTCGAAACCGAGACCATCGATCTGGACGCGTTCGCCGAGCCGGGCAACTCGTTCGAGATCGCGCTGCGCGCTGGCCTGACGCGCATCGACCGTCGGCACGTACCCCTGCGCAAGGTGCAGGACCCCAGCCTACCGCTGGCCCACGAAGAGGACTCCTTGTGCCGGCTAGATCTGCGCCTGCACTACGAGCCGGGCACGCTGCTGATCAGGCGCCTATCGCTGCTCGGCAACGCCGATCTGGATCCGCAGCCAGGCACGCGCCCGAGCTGCGAGCAGGAAGGTGAAGACCAGCCCGGGCAAGTGCTGGCGAGGCTGTCTCAAGTCCGAGTCATGCTGGCTGACGACGCGCCGCCGCGCGTGGACGGCCACGTGATGGTGCGCGCGCCGATTCCGCTGGTGAATCGCTTCGCCAAGACGCAGCTCGCCGGCTACGTGGCGTTCGCCGGCGACGTGCGCTGGGACGGCGTGCACCAGCTGCCGGCGGTGCAGGGCAAAATCACGGGCGGTGGCGTTAAAATCGGTGACATCGCGCTGGCGGAGAAGCTCGACCTCGACGTCAGCGTGCAAGACGACGAAGTCTACGTGCCGCGCTTCTACATGCGCTTCGCCGACGGCGACGTGAACATGATCAACGCTCGCGCGCGCCCGCTCGCGCCAGGGGTGCCGATCAGCGCGGAACGCGTGGACGGCAAGGGCATGCTGTTCCACTCGATGATGCGCGACCTGAACGTGTCGCCGGAGCCGTGGGTGCACTGGAACCTGACCACCACCAGGGTCACCAAGATCGGCGGCACGCTCGCCCCGGTGAAGGTGGACGCCGAGCTGTTCGCCGAGACCCACGAGTTCGAAGTCTTCGACACGAGCTGGCGAGACCCCGCCCGCTCGCACATGATCGGTATCAAGACGCCAATCACGGTGCGCGCGCGCATCGGCGTGCGCCCGAACGCCTTCGAAATCTACGACGCCAAGACCGAGTTCGGCTCCAGCGCCATGCTGGCCAAGCTGGTGAGCATCTCGTTCTCGGGCGACGTCACGCTCGACGTCGACACCTTCAGCAAGCTGGAGCTTTCCGACATCTCGCCGCTCACGACCATCCCCATCTCCGGCCGAGCCAAGCTGGACGCCAAGATGACGATGCCGGATGGCGACCCGGACCTGACCGGCAACGTCAAGATCGACGAGCTGGTGATGGGCGGCTTCCCGGTCGGCAGCATCGAGTCGGGCAAGGTGAAGTTTCAGCTGTTGTACGTGGAGTTCAGCGACCTGGTGGCCAAGAAGGGCAACAGCGTTTATCGAGCGCCGAGCGCGCGCTTGGATTTCGACACCCAGGCCGGCATTCTGGTGAACGTCAACGCCAAGAGCGACGCCTTCGACCTGCGTGACCTGTTCGCGATGTGGCACTTCGACGAAGACCCACGCTTCGACGACGTGAAGGGCAAGGTGGGGCTCGACGCCCAGGTGCGCTACGTGTTCGGCGGGCCCGAGGACAAGTGCGGCGGCGGCATCCTGCAGAGCAAGGGCAACATCAAGGTGCTCGACCTGGACGTGTTCGGCGAGCGCTACGACGGCGGCGCGGGCGAGTACGACTTCACCTGGTTCGATCGCGACGCCACGATTCAGGGCGTGGAGCTGAACGTGCCCAGCATCACGCTGCGCAAGGGGCCAGGCCTGATCCTGGGCTCCTTCGGGCTGCAGCGCGGCGCGCGCGTGAGCGGCACCCTGACCGGCACCGATGTGCCGCTATCCAAGCTAGACAGCTTGCCGCCGCTGCTGAAGGCCGCAGACGGGCGCGTGACCGCCAGCGGCTCGCTCTCGGGCACGCTGGACGAGCTGGCCCTGACGGCGCGCGCCAAGATCTCGGAGCTGCGCCTGGGGCGCGCGACCTTTCCCCCGTCGGACCTGAGTGTGTCGCTCGAGCCGCTGCATCAGGAGAGCAAACCGATCGCCACCAGCAAGTGCGGGCTGCCGATTTACGGCCCCGTGCTGCGCACCGAATACGAGGCCGACAAGGCGTCCGGTGTCTTCCACACCGACGGCCAGCTGCTTGGCGGCCAGATCCAGCTCGAAGACGTGAGCATCACGCGGCAGCGCCGCACGAGCCTGGCCGGCAAGGTGCACTTCAAGGCTTTCAACCTGGGTGCCGCCGCCGAGATCGTGCCGCAGCTGGCGCTGTCCGACGTGCGCCCCACCGGCACCTTCTCGGGCACCGTGGGTATCGAGCAGGTCGACATGGAGGATCTGCGCAGCGCGAGCGGTACGCTGCAGATCGGCGAGCTGCGCGCCGAATATTCCGGCTATCGCCTGCGCGTGCCGCCCGGCGCCAGCCTGGTCGGGCTCGACCAGGGCAAGCTCGACCTGGGTGCCGTGGTGCTGGACGTGACCACGCCGCGCGGACAAGTCGTCACCTTCGACGTGTCCGGCAAGCTCGAAAACATCGGGCAAGGCGCGGAAGCCGACGTGAGCTTCGGGCTGCGCGCCCTGCCGCTGGCGACCATGCTCGGCGTCGTGCCGCGCGTCGAGCGCGCGGAGGGACTGCTGACCGGCAAGCTGCGGCTGCAGGGGCCGCTGGCCGCGCCGCGCTACCAGGGCGGCTTCGAGCTGAACGGCGGGGAAGTAACGCTGCACGGTTTGCCGACGCCCATCAACGACATCAACCTGGCCGTGAGCCTGGACGGCAGCGAGATCAACATCGTGCGCGGCAGCGCGCGCATCGGCGCAGGCACCGTGCAGCTGAAGGGCGGCGCGCCGCTGCACGGCTTCGAGCTGGGCGCCGCGAGCGTAGCGATCACCGCGCGCAACCTGGCCATCCCCGGCGCGAACGGCATCCGGGGCGCGGCCGACGCCGATCTGGTGGCCACTTTCCAGGGCGCGCGCAGCGACGCCGAGCGCGCGCTGCCGCGCGTCGCCGGCATCGTGACGCTCAAGAGCTTCGAATATCGGCGCCCGGTGACCATGACTGCCGACATCTCGAGCTTGGCGCAGCGCGGCAAGCGCAGCGAGTTCGAGGCCTACGATCCCAACGACGACGCCGTCGACCTCGACATTCGAGTGCTGAGCGAGCGCCCGCTCAAGCTGCAAAACAACCTGGTGGAAGCCGAGCTC
>DATDEV010000083.1:0-2293 GCA_036522995.1 Polyangiaceae bacterium | reverse complement strand
GCACGCTACTTCCTGCCGGACGTTTGGGCGTGCGGGTCCATCGAGGCGATCATCGCGGTGACCTGTATTACGCGCTGACGTAGCGCGGCTCGGGACGACGACTTCAGCCACTTCATCGCTTCTCCATGGAGTCTCCACGGGACTGAGGCGCGGCTTGCTCTAGGCTGGGAGTCTATGATTGCGAGCCAGTCCGCTAGCTTTCCGACGTGGGTCGAAGGGCGAAAGGGTAGCTTTCGGTATGCCCTGCAGGGGCTACGCAGGCTGTATCGTGAGCGCAATGCGCGCATCCACGCGGTCGCCACGGGCTGCGTTGCGGCGCTGGGCGCGGTGCTGGGCCTGGGTCGCGTCGAGTGGGCGCTGCTGGTCCTCGCGGTGACGGCTGTTTGGGTGGCCGAAGCGATGAACACGGCGCTCGAAGTGCTGTCCGATGCCACGGACCCACTGCACAACCCGCTGATTGGTGCCGCCAAAGACGTCGCGGCGGGCGCCGTTCTGCTCGCTGCGACCGGCGCGGTCGGGGTCGGGCTACTCGTCTTCGTGCCGCGCCTGTTGTAAACGCGCTCAGCAGATGGCGAGTCAGCAGATCTTCGCGATGGGGGGCGGACCGGCGTTTCAAAGGCTGATCCAGGAAGGCATGCCCGGGGGCGTGGCTGCCGACGATGGCGTCGGCTTGCACTTCGTCGACGGTCACTTGCACCGCGTTGTCAGCTCCCGGCCCCAAGCGCGCGCCTACCGCGTCACCTCGAATGGCGGCTCGGTCCAAGAGCAGCCGCTCGAGGCCGAGCTCCTGAAAAGCGAAGCTCTTTAGAACGCCAAGGCGTTGGGCTTCTTGACCTGCGTTGGCGTGGCTGCTCCGAGCAGTGTGAGCGAGCCGTCGGCGGGGCTTACCTGGAAGGCCAGCAGCGTGTCGTTGTCTTGGTTGGCGACGATCAGGTGGAGATTGTCGCGGCTGAGCATGAAATGGCGCGGGCCCTTGATCAGGCCGCCAGCCTCTTCGTTGGCGACCAGGGTCAGTCGCCCCGTCGTCGCGTCCACCTTCAGGATCGCAATGCTCTGACACTCCGCTGTACGGGTGCTGGCATAGACCGTCTTGCCATCGGCGGACACTTCGAGCTCGGCCGCAGTCATGGCGCCGGCCTTGGACGTGGGGGCTTTGCCTTTGGGAAAGATCGACACCGTCGCCGGCGAGCCGAGCTGGCCATCGGCGCCAAAACGATAACTAATGATTTCACCTGACCAATCCAGGATCACGTAGGCGACGCCCAGGGTCGGATGCACCGCCATACGCCGCGGCCCTGAGGGCCTCTGCACGGGTACGCTCGGCCCCGGCAACGCCGCCAGCTTGCCCGCGGCTTCGTCGAATCGATACTGCGCCACGTTATCGTCGCCACGACAGGCGACCCAAACGAACTGGCCGTCCACCGATTGCACGAGACCGTGGGCATTCTTGCCGGCAATTTGCGAATCGCTGGGCTCCGCCAGCTCGCCGCTCTCGCTCACCGGAATCACCGCCACGCGACCTTCCGCCGTGCTCGAGCTCGCGGTGAGCAGTGTCTTGCCGCTGCGACTCGGCACGACTGAAACGGTGTTGCCGCCGCCCGACCAAACCTCGCTCAGCTTCGTGAGCTTGCCCGTAGCCGCGTCGACGCGGAACGAGCTAGCGCGCCCCGGCTCCGGCGCGTCGGCGCCTGCCTTCTCGCTGATCGCAAACAAGACCTGACGCTTGGCGTCGAGCGCGAGAAAAGTGGGGGACTCAGCCACTCCCTCGGTCACCGCTACCGAGACCAGCGCGCCCGTCACGGGATCGAAACTGAACGTCTCGATCGCCGTGCCGTAACCGCCCACGAACACCCACTGATTTTGTGTCTTGTTGCTCATGATGCCTGCGCTCCAGCCCCGCCTTGTAGCAGCCCCGAGCTGGTCGTGGTGCCCTCGCATTAGCCCCTTCGGACTCCGCGCTTGAAACCGAGACGATCTTTCGTCGTGCTCGACTCGAATTGCTCGACATAGGCTAGCGGGTCGGCTGCAGCGCCTTGGCCAGCTCGAGCAGCAGCGCGCGTCCGTCGCCGGCGTAAGCGCTGCCGTGCATGCAGGCCAGCACGCGCGGCTCGAACGCAGCCAGACGCTCGAGGGTCGCGGTGGTGCTGGGCGTGAGCGAGAAGTAGTCGAACGCGGCGCGCATCGCCTCGCTGGGGCCCAGGATGTCGCGCTCGGTCAGCGGCGGATTGGTGTCTCCAGGTTGAGTGAACAGATCACCGCGCGAGGTCCAGATCCGGAACGTCGGGCGCCATCA
>DATDEV010000082.1:0-4913 GCA_036522995.1 Polyangiaceae bacterium | reverse complement strand
GTCACGCCAGTGGCATAGCCGGGTAGCCATGTTCGGAACAGATAACCGCTGAAGGCATATAAGCGGGAAGCTGGCCTCAAGACTAGGTGTCCCTGACGCAAGTCACTAAAGGCCCCTCGAAGACTACGAGGTTGATAGGCTCGGTGTGGAAGCGCTGCGAGGCGCGGAGCTAACGAGTACTAATAGGCCGTGCGACTTGACCTCATTCACTAAGGCAAACATTGTAGTTGGTGCCCGGACTCCGGGCGGGATCTCCAAGAGATGATCCCTAGTAGCCAAGACACAGCGCAGCACCATAAAGCTGCTTTGGACGCCCAAAAATTTCCGGTGCCTATATCGAAGAGGCCATACCCGATCCCATCTCGAACTCGGAAGTCAAGCTCTTCGGAGCCGATGGTACTGCATGGGCAACTATGTGGGAGAGTAGGACGGTGCCGGGTTAATCTCGAAAAGCCTCAGCGTTAGCGCGCTGGGGCTTTTTTTTTGCCTGTCGCCGGCCATCAGGCCGGTGGTGAGAAGCGGATAGGTTTGGGCCGCGTGAGCGTTTGGCGTTAGAGCAGTTGTCCTTGCGCTCCTTCCACGAGCTCATTCAGAGTCCGCGTGCGCTCCGAGCGCTGGTCGCCGGGGGCGGCGCGCTCGGTCTGCTGCTCATCGGCTTGCTGGCGGCGCCAGGCGTGGTCAGGGCCAAGGTCGAAGCTCAGGCGCAGGCGCGCGGCTTGGTCGCAGAGGTGGGCAGCGTTGGCGTCGGTTCGGCAGGAGTGTGGCTGCACCAGGTGCGGGTTACCTCACCGGGCGACGATGCCGAGCTGCGCCTGGACGCGGTTAATATCAGGCTCTGGTCGGGCGCAGTCTCGGCCAGTGGTGGGTCGCTGCGCGGTAGTGGTGATGCCGAGCGCCTGCTGCGCAAAGTGCGCGGTCCCGCCAGCGCTGCAGGCGGCGCTGAACGCGGCGAAGGGCGCGAGCTCCGGCTCGAGGGGTTGTACGTGCGCTGGCTTGGGGAGCCCGCGCGGGTGGAGGCCTTTGGCGTGCGAGCCAGCAGGACTGCGAGCGAGCTCTGGGCGTCCGCGGATCTGGGACGCCTGGCCAGCGAGCGGCTCAGCATCGACGCGCGTGGGCTTTATTTGGGCGGCAGCGGCAGTCAGGGTCGGCGTCGCTTGGGGCGCCTGGAGAGCACCGCGCTCGAGCTGAGCTGGCGGGACGGCGAGAAGGCGCTGCCGTCTTCAGAACACGGCCCGAGCGCGCCTCGGGAGCCATCCGCGCCGGACTCGACGGCGTCGCCCGGCTGGTCGACGCGGCTGCGCGAGCTGCGCGCGCTGGTGGCGCCGTTGGTGCGAGAGGGGCTGGCGAATGACGCGCAGCTAGCGCTCGACGGGGTCTCGGCGCGCGTGCAGCGTAGCGGTGAGACGTTGAGCTTTGGGCCGAGTCGGCTGTCGGTGCGGCGCGAAGCGGACGCGGTGCGGATCACGCTCACGCCGAGCGCAACTGAGGCTGGCGTCACGCCGCTCGCGCTCAACGCTCTGGTGCCGCTCACGTCGGGTTCCGTTCACGCGCTCGTGAAAGGCGGCCCCGTCAGCCTCTCCAGCCTGGGGGTACGGGTGGGGCAGCTGGGGCTCAGGGACGTTCGACAGGCGACGCTGGGCGCCGATGGGACAGCGGATTTCAGCGAAGATTTCGAGACCGTGACCATCGACGGCAAGCTGGCGCTGCGCGGCGTGGTGGTCGAACGCAAGGAGCTCTCGCCAGAGCCGGTCGGGCCTGCGAGCTTCGACTTGGCGCTCAAGGGCAGCGCGCGCCTCGACGGCAGCGTGTTCGAAGTCAGCACCGGCGAGGCGCATATCGGCGAGCTGCGGGCCGAGCTCTCGGGCCGGCTGGAAGAGGTAAACGAGCGCCGGTACCTGGAGGGGCGGTTGCGCGTTCCGCTGTCTGGCTGTCAGAGCGTGCTGGCGGCGATGCCGCGTGGGCTCATGCCGCTGCTGAAGGACGTCAAGCTGAGCGGCAGCTTCGGTATCGATCTGCAGGTGCGCTACGACAAACAAGCGCCCAAGGACACCAAGGCGCTTTTGGCCGTGCAGAACGAGTGCCGGGTGGAGAACGTGCCAGCCGAGCTGGCACCCCAGAAGTTCGCGCACCCCTTCCTGCGCACCGTGAAGGCACCCGACGGCTCGCCGCTGACGATCGATAGCGGTCCCGGAACGTCGACCTGGGTGTCGATCGACGACATGTCGCATCACCTCGAGACAGCGGTGCTGATCTGCGAGGACAGCCGTTTTCATGCCCACGGCGGCTTCGACTTCCGCGCCCTCGAGGACGCGATCAAGGACGACCTGAAAGCGGGGCGCTTCGTGCGCGGCGCCAGCACCGTGAGCATGCAGCTCGCCAAAAACCTGTACCTGGGGCAGGAAAAGACGCTGGGGCGCAAGCTGCAGGAGGCGCTCTTGACGCTGCTCCTCGAGCAGCAGCTCGACAAGCGCCGCATTCTGGAGCTCTACCTCAACGTGGTCGAGCTCGGACCGGGCTTGTACGGCGTGGGCGACGCGGCGGAGTACTACTTCGCCACGCCAGCTCGTGCGCTCACGCTCGGCCAGTCGCTGTATTTGGCGTCGATCTTGCCAAACCCGAGCTTCAGTCGCTTTGGCGCCGACGGTAAGCTCAACGCGCGCTGGCTCGACTACCTGCACCGCTTGATGCACATCGCGCACAAGATCAAGCGCATCGACGAGGTCGAGCTGCAGGCGGCGCTCGAGGAGGAGATCGCGTTTCGACAGCCGGGCAGCGCCGGTCCGACGCTGCCTGCGTCCGATGCCGACGCTCCGCCCGAGCTCGAAGAAAGCACTCCCGAGCCTCGCTGAGCGGCGCGCGCCCGGCGCAGCGACTCCGCCCGGATTGCTACGGCTGGCGCTTGCGCCGCAGCTCGGCGAAGAAGCTCGACAAGCGCTGCGCGCCCTGTTCGGCCATGAAACCGGCCTGCACCTCGAAGCGGTGGTTGAGGCGCGCGTCGCTGCCGATCTGAAACAGCGAGACCACCGCCCCTGCCTTGGGGTCGCTGGCACCGAAGACCAGACGCGCGACGCGGGCGTTGACCAGCGCGCCCGCGCACATCGCGCAGGGCTCGAGTGTTACGTAGACGGTCGTACCCTCCAGCCGCCAGCCGGGTTGACCCTGCGTGGCCTGGCGCAGCGCGAGCAGCTCGGCGTGAGCGGTCGCGTCGCCCTGCTGCTCGCGGCGATTGTGCTCGCGGGCCAGCACCACGCCCGCGGCCGACACCACGACCGCCCCGACCGGAACGTCACCGTGCGCTGCCGCCAGGTCCGCCTCCTCGAGCGCGAGGCGCATGAAATCTTCGGGCCCCACGGCGCCGATCAGTCTTCTTCGAAGAACAGCGGATCGCGGCGCGCGAGGAAGCTCTCGATGGCCGCCACGGAAACGTCGTCGAGCGCGTCGAACTTCACGCCCATACCGGGCGGCGAGTCGCTGTGCTCGTTGAAGACGCGGATCCAGCGCACTTCGCCCGTGGCGCGAACACTCACTCCGTCGGGTAGATTGATGGTGAGCTCGATCAACGAGCGCACTGGCTTCAGCTTGTGCGTGGCGACGAAGACGCCACCGGCCGAGAGGTTCTCGGCGAAGCCTGCATAGAAATTGTGCTCGCTGCCGACCGAGACCTCCAAGTCCACCGCAAAGCGCGAGTGCTCTCGGCGGTGGGAGCCTTCGGACGTGGGCGCGACCGATTGGATGATCGCTTCGTCGCCACTGACTTCTTCATCGACGGCTGCCGCCTGATTGCTAGGCTGCCGAGGCCGTACCGGATCCATGCGCATACGCTGCCATAACGACACGTCGCTGTGCAGATTTAGAAGGGATGTTTCCAAGCGACGCAGCTGGTGTGCCGCCCGGCCGGCGAGGCTCAAAGCCAGGGATTGATTCCAGATTCCCCACGCTGAAGGCGAAGGTCGTGGTTAAGGCGGCGCGCGATCAGCGTCAGAGCGGCGCCTGTGGCCACGAACAGCGCGAGTGCAATTGCTCCGCGGTAGGCCGAAAGCACGAGCCCCTGCGCACCCACGGCCCAGAGCTGCGACGCGACCGGGAGCAGCAGCGCGCTCGGCAGGCCGACGCGCACCAGGGCGCTGCGGCACTGTTCGACGCTCACGCGCCCGAGCGTCCAGCGCAGCCCGGCCACCAGCAGCACGACGCCCCAAGTCTTGAGCATCAACAGCACCGCTCCCGTTGCCATGCGGCTCGCGGAGCTCGTGCGATCGAGCTCGGACAGCCACGGCACGGCGAAGCCGCCCAGCAGCACGATGCTCAGCAGACCGGCCGATACCACCAGCTGCGCCCATTCGACACCCGGAAGCGCTGGCCAGCGCTTGAAGGACCGGGCTGGAAGCGTGGTGCTGGAGCTGGACGTGAGCGTGGCTTCAGGCACCAGGGCAAAGATGCCGAGCAGGAGCGCCATGAAATGAACCGGCGAAGAGAACGCCAAAAAGTGCCAGGGCAGCCCTTGCTGGGCGCTCGCGAAGTCGTCGGCGCGCAGGCTGCCGACGCCCAGCACCGCGACGAGCAGCGCCGAGACCAGCGGCAGCTGGCCGACCAGCACCCAGAGCGCACGCCGCGCCGCTGCCAGCCAGGTAGGGCGACCGCGCTGAAAAAGCTGCGACAGGAACCCGGCGACCGCCAGTGCGCTACCCGACGCCAGCAGCAAGATAGGCAGGTCGAGCTCTCGCGCCACCAGCGGCACCCCCAGCGCGCCCAGGGCGAGCAGCGCGCTGCCGAGCGCCACGCCGACGTAGGCGGCGGCGCCGTCGGGCAGGGCGCCCGACAGGCCCCGCGCGACGCGCCACCAGCGCGCGTGCGGAGCTCCCTCCGCGCCGCTCTTGCGGGGGGCGAAAGCCGCCGTGATGTCGCCGCGGAAGGTG
>DATDEV010000081.1:0-8286 GCA_036522995.1 Polyangiaceae bacterium | reverse complement strand
ACGCGCGACTCGCGCTCGGCACAACCCTTCTCGCTCGCCTGGCGCGACCCAGCCTTTCAGGCTCCGTTCGTGAGCTTGATGGCCGACGCCGGCCTGATCTTGGCCATGAGCGCCGACGGCGGCATCGTCGAAGGCCGACGCAGCGTCACCGCCGAGCGCAAAAAGTAACGACTCTGTCAGTCACGGTGCGGCTCCCAGATTTCACAGCGAGATCGGGAGATCGCGAGTCGTGCGAGTTTTTTTGGGGGGCGCAGCATCGTCACAACGCTCGCGTCGAGCTGGATGTGGCCTAAAACCTGTACGATGCGCTGTAACACGACGCAAGCGACGGGACGGCTAGGCGCCCAACCTGCTCGCTCGCAGAACTCCCGATCTCCCGATCTCCCTGTGAAAAATCTGAGCCGTCGCAGATCCTTGTGGTGTCGTTAGTCGCCGACGGCTTGGAGGTAGCGGCGGCCGGAGTGGCGATCGACGTAAACCAGCGCTTCCAAACCGCCGGAGTCGCTACTGAGCCATAGCCGCAGGTAATCGCGCGCGACGGGATGATTCCACCACTCCACGGCGTCGAGTCGCTTTTCGAAGCGCAGGCGATCGATGGTGTAGAGCGTATGCCCGAGCAGCAGCGTGCTGCCGGCGCTGATCACCGAGCTTAGCTCCACCGGCTCGGGCAATAGGCGTGTGGGCGGGCTGGGCAGTCGCGACCAGATGGGAGGCTCTGTCTTGCGCAGCGAGGTTTTGGCGGCCGAGCGCGCGGTTTCGCGGCGCCGTCGCTTGCGCTTGCCCCCGGCCTTGCCAGTCTCACGCTCCGGCAAGGCTGCAGCGAGCGCGCTCTGCGCTTCGGGTCGGTGCGCATCCACCAAGCGCAGTACCCCAACCTGCGCTTCACCGATATCGGCCTCGAGCTCCGCCAGCACCAGCGGCAAGTCCTCTTCACCGCGGGCGGTGTCGCCCGGCAGCAGCTCGGCCAGCGTCAGCTGGCGCTGGATGATCGGCGCCAGGCGCGGCACCCTGAGCTTCATCCCCAAAGTGGGCGCCTCGAGCTTGAAGCGCTCGAGCCGAGACATGACGATGCGCCGCAGCTCGGCCTCGCGATGCAGCGGCGAGGGCAGCTTGAACGACAGCACGACTTGCGGCGGCGCGGCGCGAAAGCGCGCGATCACCGGGTCGTATACCAGCGTGACCTCCAGCGCCTCTGCCGCTTCACCCCGCGCCGTGAGCCGCGCCGAAATGCGCGACGCCAGCCCGCGCAGCGCGAAAGCCAGCGGCTCCGTGCCCGAAACTGCATCGTCCCAGCTGCTCTCTTCCAGCAGCGTCCGCGGCGGCTGGTAGGCAACGAGCGGCGCGCTGTCTTCGCCGGCGCAAAGCTCGAGCACCCGAGCTGCCTCCTTGCCCAAGCGTGGAGCCAGCGCCGAGCGCGGTTGACGCGATAGCTCGCTCAACGTGAGCAGACCTAGGCGCGTCAAATAACCCAGGTTGTCGGGCGACAGAGGTAAGGCTTGAATCGGCAGCTCCGCCGCCGCCAGCGCGGTGCGCGACGGCGACACCACCAGCACCGCCTGCGTGAGCGCGCCGCTCACCCAGCTGCCGGACGTCGACCAACGCGCAAACGCCCGCGCCAGCTCCGGCCCCACCGAAACCGCAACCTTGGCGCGGTGCCCCAGCTCGCGCACGCGCTCCGCCAAATCTTGCGCGAGCGCTTCTTCGCCACCAAACAGGTGGGCGGCACCAGTGATATCGACCCACACCGTGTCAGGTGCCGACAGCGCAACAGTTGCGCCATAGCCGAGCGCGACCTCGGCCAAACTAGCGAGCGCACGCTCGACCTCCACCCGCCTGACCTTGACGATCACGAGCTGCGAAACCAGCGCCGACGCTTCGGCGATGGACTGCCGAGCGCGCACGCCGAAGCGCTCGGCCTCGCGATTGACAGCCGACAGCAGCTCGGAGGCGGGCAGCTCCTGCTCGGGGACGAGCGACTTGCCTGCTACGCTGAGCGAGAGCTGCTGCGGCTCCGGCCTTTCGGGCTCGTCGATGAGCACCACGCCGAGCGGCTTGGGAGCTTCGCGCCGCTCACGCTGCATGGGGGCATCGAAGGCGTGGACGGAGCGCTGGCGCATGGCCAGCTCGACCAAAAGATCGGGCAAAACAAGCGCTAAAATGCGGCGCTGCTGCGGATTAGGCGAGCTTTCTGACAAGAGCTTTCTCGACTTGGCTCGGGCTCCACACGCTGCCGCGGCTCCAAGCGACGGGCCGCGGCGCCGAGATGCGGCCCCGTTGATCCTTGGCCACGCGCACCATCAGCTTATCCGCCGCTGGTCGCGACAGCTCGAGTCGCTGCGCGACCGGTAGCGGCAGCGGCCGCCGATCCACTTCGCGCGTGAGCAGCACGACGCTGTGCGCGGTGCCCTCGATGGCCAGGGCCAGCCGGCGCACCACGCGCGGCCAGGTACCGAGCGGCACAGCAACTCGCTCGCCCACGACGCCCGTTAGGTCCACCACCACCACCGCAAACGCCTCGGACTCGGCGAGCCGTAGCGCGATGCGCGACAGTGCAGTCAGCGGCGGCCGAACAACGAGCAAGCGCGATAGCTCCACCCCCAGCCCTGCCACCCCGGGACCATAGAGGGTGCCCGAAGGATCGACGAAAGCGCACCACGGCACTTGCCCACCTCGCGCTCGCTCCTCGGCCTGAGCCTGGGCGCAGACGGCGAGGCCGAGCGACGTGCCGAGGGCGCCTTCGCCAGCCGCGCAAAGCTCGACCACGCTGCCCCGCAGTAGCCCTCCATCCGGCAAGAGCGCGTCGAGCTCGGGAATGCCGAAGGGGAGCCCCGCCTGCGTCGGCCCATTGGCTGGCTGAGCCAGCCGTACCCCACCGGGATATGCCAAAGCCGGGGAAAGTCGCTCGAGCAGATGCGCCGGAAGGGCCATACACTGAACATAGTAGCAGCCCAGCAAAAGGGAAGCCAGGTGACCCACTTTTTGTCCCCACCCCGGACAAGAAATGTCCGCGGTGGCCTCTGCCTCGTGGCGTTTGGGGCCCCAGCCCCAACGCGGCGGGCTGAGGGGGTTTGGCGCCGACGTTTGCCCTGCCTTCTAAGCTCGTGGCCTTGCCAAACGAGCGATGGTCGAGGAGAACCTGTCTCGCTTCCATGGGTGCTGCACGACGCCTGTCGCGAAAAGGGCTGCTGCCGCAACCTCTTGGCGCTGTCGCTCTCGCGCTGTCGCTCGCCACGTCGCCTGCGCTCGCTGCAGCGCCTGCACCCGAGCAGCGTCCCATTCCTGCCGAGTGCGGCTCGCGCGCCGTGTTCGAGAGCGAGCTTCGCCAGCGCCTCGGTAGCGACACCCCGCTCGACGGTGTTCACGTGTCGATCACCCGCGCACCCACTCACTTTCACCTCCGCGTAGAGATCGATGGCGAGCTGCGGGAGCTCGACGACGAAAGCTGCAGTGAGCTGTTTCGAGCCTCGATCGTGATCGCGATGTCGATGCTGCTTCACGAGGAGCAAAGGCCTGCTGCCAGCTCGGAAAGTGAGCGCGAGCCGCCGCCCCAGCCGAGCGCGCCCCGTCCTCGCTTCACGCTCGGCGCAGGTGTGGGCATCAACGTCGGCACCTTGCCTGCGCCGGTGCTGGCGCTCGAGCTCGAAAGCAAAGCGCTCTGGCCGCGCTGGGGCGTCGGGCTCGGTCTGCGCTACCTGGCGCCCGGTGAGACGTCCGAGTCGCAGCCGCGCGCCGTGCGCTTTCAAGCGCTGGGGGCACACCTGGCGGGCATCTTTCGCGCTGCCCCTGTCCTTGAAGCGCAGCTGGGCTTCGGTGCCCAGTACTTGATGGGCGAGAGCCTGGACGCCGCTGCGGCGCAAACCGGCGGCGCGTGGGTCGCCGGGCCCACACTGGGTCTGACCTTCATTCCCCTACAGTCCGGCCTGTTCTGGGCGGGGCTCGGCGCCGAAGGTCAGCTCAATCTGATCCGCGGCGATTTTGAAATCCTCAATTATAACGGGCCTGTATACGATGTGAGCTGGCTCGCCGGCTCTGGTTTCGTACGCTTGGGGCTGATCTGGTAGACGGATTTCCCGCGCTGCCCGGATAAACGCCGATGGTTGCCGAAGTGCTGGGACGCCGAGTCGCCGAGCAGGGTGCTCCCCTGCCCGAGCGCGCTCGTCCGGCCGAGCGACCCGAGCTGGGCGCCGTCTACGAGGCCGAGTTTCGCTACGTGTGGCGCTGCCTGCGCAGCCTGGGCGTGCACGACGCGCAGCTCGACGATGCGCTGCAAGACGTGTTCGTCGTCGTTCAGCGGCGTTTGCCGGAGTTCGACGGCGGCGCGGCGCTGCGCACCTGGCTCTACGCCATCGCGCTGCGCATCGCGCGCAAGTACCGCGAACGAGCGCGCCGCGAGCCCGCCGCGCTCGAAGCGCCGCGTGACAGCCAGCCCGAGCTGGCCCACGCGGCGAGCGCCGAGGGCACGGCGCTCCACCACGAGCGCCTGGCACTGGCACGCGCCGCGCTCGAGGCGCTGAGCGACGATCAGCGCGAGGTCTTCGTGCTCGCACGCGTGGAGCAGATGTCCGCGCCTGAAATCTCGAGCGTGCTGGGCGTTCCGCTCAACACCGTTTACTCGCGGCTACGCGCTGCACGCCTCGCTTTCGAAGCCGAGGTCGCGCGCCGCAAAGGTCTCGCCAGGAGCACACCATGAGCACCGACGACTCCGAAGAATCCTTGCTGGAGGACGCGCTGCGCGACGACCTGCCGCCACCGCACGCACAGGCGCGGGTGCGGCGCAGGCTGCTAGCTGCGGGCATTGCCGTGGGCAACGGCATGGCTGTCACGACCGCCGCAGCCGCCGGCGGCACGCCTGGTGTAGTCTCGGGATTCGTAGGCAAGGCGCTCGCCATGTCGTGGGGCGTCAAGCTGGGTGTGCTGGCGGTCGTGGCCATTCCGACGGTCGGCTTGCTGGTCGATAGTGAGCCGTCCGCGCCGGCGCTGAGCGCTCCGGCGCCGGTGTCGCGCAAAGCGGCGGCGGTCGAGCAGGGTCGGGGTCGCGAAATGAGCTCGCCGCGTGCTGCCGAACCCCTGCCGGTCAGCGACGAGCGTGCGGGTGCGGACGGGGCCGTGAACGAGGCGCCCGCCGTGGCGCCACCCACGCAGCGCTCGCCGACACGCAGCCCGGGCGCGGTCACGGCCGAGCTGCCGGCAGGCGCCGAGCTAACCGCAGCACGAGCGCAACCATCGCAAGACTCTTTCGAGCAGCCGGACGAGGCAGCCGCGCACCGCGCGAGCACACTCGCCGAAGAGACGCGCATCCTGGACAGCGCGTTCGCGGAGCTCGCGGCTGGCAATACGGCGCGCGCGAGCGCGCTCATCGCCGAGCACGAACGGCGGTTTCCCGTCGGGCTGCTGAGGCAGGAACGACACCGCGCCAATCTGCGTTTGGCAGAGCGCTTGGGGCTTGGGGCCTCAACCGCCGACAAGACAGATTCTCGGGGAGAGTGAGTGTAGGAGGCCGCAATGAAACACCTTAAGCACAAGCAAGATTCGAAGATTCGAGGAGCACACTGGGCGTGGCTACTGCCGATTCTGGCGCTGGCTCCCCTGTCGCTCGCTGCCAAGGGCTGCAACTCGGCCGTCGTCGGTGACGACTGCCCGAGCGGTGGCGACTGCAACACCGCTGGCACTGGCGGCAAGAGCTCCACGCCGCCCGATCCCAACGCCACGGTGTGCGGAGGGCTGCAGGGCGCGAGCTGTGACGCCGATCAGTTCTGTTCGTTCCCGGCCAGCGCCCAGTGCGGCGCGGCCGACAAGACCGGCGTGTGCCAGGACAAGCCGGAGGTCTGCACCGATATTTACGCGCCGGTGTGCGGCTGCGACGACAAGACCTACAGCAGCGATTGCAACGCCAATGGCGCCGGCGTGTCCGTCGCCTACCAGGGCGAATGCGGCAGCAACGGCTCCGGCGGCAGCAGCAACGGCTCCGGCGGCAGCAGCGGCGGCTCCGGCGGCAGCAGCGGCGGCTCCGGCGGCAGCAGCGGCAGCAAGATCTGCGGCGGCCTGCAGGGCCTGGGCTGCGCGGCCGACGAATACTGCAACTTCCCGCCGACCGCGCAGTGCGGCGCCGGCGATCAAACCGGGACGTGCGCGCCCAAGCCCGACGCCTGCACCAAGGAATACCAGCCCGTCTGCGGCTGCGACGACATGACCTACGGCAATGCTTGCGCGGCCGCGAATGCGGGCGTCTCGGTAGCACAAGCCGGCGAATGCAACGTCGTCGCCCCCGGAGAGACGTGCGGCACGCGCGGCACCGGCACCTGTCCACAGGGCCAGTATTGCCTGTACACGCCCGCCGCCGACTGCGGTCGTAGCGACGCCGGCGGCACCTGCACCAACGTGCCGCCCAAAGACAGCGCCTGTCCCGCCATCTACGCGCCGGTCTGCGGCTGCGATGGCGAGACCTACGGCAACAACTGCGAGGCAGCCGGAGCGGGCGTCTCGATCGACCACGAGGGTGAGTGTGCTGGCGCAACGGCGGGCACCTGTGGCGGCTTGCTCGGCGTGCAGTGCGACGCCGGCTTCTTCTGCAACTTCCCGCTCGCCACCCAGTGCGGGTCCGGCGATCAAACCGGCACCTGCACCGAGACCCCCGAAGCCTGCGACCTCATCTACTCGCCTGTATGCGGCTGCGACGGCAAGGACTACGGCAACGCCTGCGCCGCCAACCTGGAAGGCATTTCAGTGGCCTCCCAGGGCGTCTGTCCGTAGGGCGAGGTCACGCCGCGCGAGCGGTCGAGCCCATACGAGAGAGCCCGAGCAGCGTTTCGACGCCGCTCGGGCTCTTGCCTTTCCAAGCACCGGGCAAAGACACCCGTCGCGGCGCATTCACCACCACATGTTGGCAGACAGCGAGATCATGTCGGCGTCTGGGTTGACGTTGGGATCGTCGCGCAGCGGGTAGCCGGTCTTGATCGCGGGATCGTCGCCGTAGAAGAAGTGCGAGTACTGCAGCACGACCTGATCGCGGCTCTGCCAGTCACTGCGGAAGATCACGCGCGGTGAGATGATGCTGAAGGCCTGCTCGGGCAGCTCGCTCTGCGGGCGCACGTGATCGAGTCGGCCGCCAAACGCGAACCAGGACGTCACCGTGTAAGCGCCCTCGGCGCCGACCTTGAGCCGATTGATGCCATCGTAGAGCCAGTTACCCTCGGCGTCGCGCGCCTTGTCGTCGCTGCGGGTGCGCGAGTACATGCCGAACACCGACAGCACCAGATCATGCGATTTCCCGTCGAAGGTGCGCGGATGAAGCAGCAGGTGCGCGAGGCTCAAGTCGTACTGGCCACCTACGTTGAGTAGCTCACCGGTGCCATTGTTGCTGTTGGGCCCGAGATAGTTTTGCACCAGGCCGCGACCACCGGCGGTGTTCAAGGTCTCCACCACGCGTCCGACCGAGGCCGAGTTCTCGGCCTTGACCAGCGAGCCTGCGACGTAGAAATGACCGAGGTGACTGGCCGAGAAGCGGAAGTCGGCGCCGAGGCTGGTGATCTTGCCGTCGGGCGTCAGGAACTGCGAGCCGCGTTCGTCCTGGCTCCAGGCCTGACTGAAATGCAGACCCAGAGTCGCCTGCCGCCGATAGCCGAGGGCGATGTGCTCGTGGTGCACCAAGCTGGTCCCAGCTGCCGGATCGGCGAAGTTGTTCCAGCCTTCGGGCGCGATGCCGATCGGGGCCTTGTCGAACTGAGTCTGAAAGCCCTGCTCGATGGACAGCTGGAAGTCGCCCAGGGCGAAGCGCGCGGCGATGTTCTCACCGACGCCGTTGGTGCGGCCGATGATCGGCGTGCCGTACTTGCCCAGATCGTACTCGCCCATGGCGCCGTAGGCGTTGGAGAAAGCGCCGACGTTGGCCGAAATGTGCGCATTTTTGGCCAGGTTCGGGACGTTGAAAGTGACGAACGCGTCCGTGATGCCCGACTGCAGTGGCGGCTGAAAGAAGCTGGTGGCGGTGCTGGCGGTGCGCGCCACGATCGCGGCGGTACCGGTGACGATCGAGTTGCCGTACGAGAAGGCCAGCTGCACGTAAGGCTGGGGAACCACGGTCGTGTAGTTGAACGACTCCTGGTAGTCCGGCACGACGGGCGGGGCGTGCAGCACGCTCTCCTTCTGGTCGCCCGTAACCGGGCCCGTGCGCTTGTTCAAGCCGAGGCGCAGCGGCATGATCAGGATGCCGTGGTAGTCGAAGCGGTAGTCGGTCTCCTCGGTCGAGCGCTGGCCGTAGGACGGCTGAACACCACCCGGCAGCGAGCC
>DATDEV010000080.1:0-5862 GCA_036522995.1 Polyangiaceae bacterium | reverse complement strand
GAACCCAGCAGCGAAGGCGAAAGCGCACAGGGGCAGGGACCGCTCCTCGGTGCCTGGCGCCGAGCCGCGTCCCTGCTCAAGCGTTTCACGGGCCAGCGCGATTCGTCACCAAGCGTGGCCCCGCCAGCGCACAGTGCGGTGCAGCCGATGCCCAGCGCCGTACCACCCGCGCCCAGCGCCGTACCACCCGCGCCGAGCACCGTATCGCCCGCGCCGAGCACCGTACCGCCCGCGCCGAGCGCTGCGCCGGCCGCAACAAGCGAGCTCCCACCCGGCTCCCACCCGCGTCCTTCCATTTGGCTCGACTCGAGCGAGCTGGGGGACGCGTTGGAATCGGTCCGCACACCAGGTCCTGTCGAGCTGCTCCCGTCTCCAGTCACAGGCGACGCCGCGGCCCCTGTCGAGCCCCAAGACAAGGGCAAGGACAGGAAGGGCAAAGGCAAGGCGCGAGGCAAGCGCAAGGGCGACTCGAAGCAGGGCAAGGAAAGCAAGGCCCAGGGCTCCAGCAAGAAGTCGGGCGGCAAGAAGCGCAAGAAGCGCTGACGACCCGGCCGAGGCTTTGCTAAAGCAGGGCGCATGGGACAAGCCTCCGTCGACCCGAGCTGTCGCATGTGCAGCAAGCTCGTCGACAGCCCCGACGCGGTCGTGTTCGAGAACGACCTCTGGCACGTGCGCCCGATCGGCGCGCCGAGTGGCGTGCCGGGCTGGATGATGATGGTGGCGCGGCGCCACGTCGCCGGGCCCGCTCAGTTCGATGCCCGTGAGATCGAAAGCTTTGGGCCGACTTGGTGCCACCTGCAACGCGTGCTGCTCGAGGTGACGGGCGCGCTGCGCATCTACACGGCCGCGATGGGCGAAAGCTCGCCGCACTTTCACGGTCACCTGGTACCGCGCTACGCGACCATGCCCAAGGATGCCAAGGGTTGGGCCGTCTTCGATCTGGAGCGCGCCGCCAAGGCCGGTGAGGTGACCCACGACCCACTCGAGCTCGAGCGCGTGACGAAGGCCTACGCCGAGGCCTTGCGGAAAAACCCTCCCTCCTAGAAGACGCCCGGGATCAGCGCGCGGCGCGTGGCCGGATAGCCAGCTCTACCTTCCAGGCCATCGAAGTCCTTGCGATAGGCGCGTCGACCATTGGACGGAGCGAGCAGCAGTGGTAACTCGGAAGGACCGCGTGCGGTGCCGGCACAAGTTGAGGACGATCCATGAGCTACGTTGCTTCGCCCAGTCGCTATGAAACCATGTCCTTCCGCCAGTGCGGCAAGACAGGCCTCAAGTTGCCCGCGCTCTCGCTCGGGCTTTGGCACAACTTCGGCGACTCGACGCCGCTCGAGAAGCAGCGCACCCTGCTGCGCACGGCCTTCGACCTCGGCATCGTGCACTTCGACCTGGCCAATAACTACGGGCCGCCCTATGGCAGTGCCGAGAGCAACTTCGGCACGCTCCTCCAACAGGACTTCAAGCCCTACCGCGACGAGCTGATCATCTCGACCAAGGCAGGTTGGGATATGTGGCCGGGCCCCTACGGCTCGGGCGGCGGCTGTCGCAAGTACGTGCTGGCCAGCTTGGACCAGAGCCTGAAGCGAATGGGGCTCGACTACGTCGACATCTTCTATTCGCACCGCTTCGACGCCGACACGCCGCTCGAGGAAACGGTTTCTGCGCTGGCCACCGCCGTGCAGCAGGGCAAGGCGCTCTACGTTGGCATCTCGTCGTACTCGGCAGGCAAGACGGCCGAAATCGTCAAGCTGCTGCGTGAGTGGAAGATCCCGCTTTTGATCCATCAGCCTTCGTACAGCCTGCTCAACCGCTGGCCCGAGCAGGGGCTGCTGGACGTACTGGGTCAAGAAGGCGTGGGCTGCATCGCCTTCAGCCCGCTCGCGCAGGGCTTGCTCACCGACAAGTACCTGAAGGGGGTGCCGGCGGACTCGCGCATGAATCGCGCCGGCGGCGACACGCTCAGAAAGGACCACCTGAGCGAGGAAAACCTGTCCAACGTCCGCGCGCTCAACGACATCGCCCAGCGGCGCGGCCAGAGCCTGGCGCAGATGGCACTGGCCTGGGTGCTGAAGGATCCGCGCGTCACCACCACGCTGGTCGGCGCCAGCAGCAGTGAGCAGCTGATCGAGAACGTGGGCGCGCTGAAGAACCTCAAGTTCAGCGCCGACGAGCTCAGCTCCATCGACAAGTACGCGAAGGAAGGCAAGCTCAACTTGTGGGAGAAGCCCAGCACCGATCAGCGCGTTTGACGCGCTGTCTCGTGGTGATTGGGGCCCCAGCCCCAATCACGGTGCTGGGGTCTTCTGGCTAGCCCGCGACTCGTTCGAGCAGAGCGACGTCGGCGGGGTCGAGGTGCTGGTCGAGCGCGGCCAGGTCGAGTCGCATGTGCTCGAGGCTGCTGGTGCCGGTGAGCGGCAACATGCCCAGCTCGAGCGCCATGCGAAACACCAGCTCGGCGCTGCTGCGACCGGTGCGGGCCATCAGGCGCTTCACGGAGGCCGCCTCGAGCTCGCGCCGGTTCGCGGTGAGCAGCGAGAAGCCCTGGTACACGATGCCGTGCTGTCGGCACTGCGTTCGCACGTCGAAGTCCCAGCCCGTCTTGGCGTAGCAGCGATTCTGCACGAAGCTGGGCTTCACGCGGCACACGCTCAGGAGCTCGCGCAGCTGCTCGGCGCTGAAATTGCTGACGCCGATCGTTCGCGCCAGCCCTGACTCTGCCAGCGCTTCGATGGCGGCCCAGGCGGCGAGGTCGTCGTTTTGGAGCGGGCCGCGCGTGCTCGGACCATGAAGCAAGTACGCATCGACGTAGCTCGTCGACAGGTGCTCGAGCGAGCTTCGAAACGACTGCTCGACCTGCTCGGCGATCGGCGCGCGCTCGTCGTAGGGCAGCCGGTGATCTTGTCCACCGCGAAAAGTAAACTTGGTCTGTACGAAGAGCTCGGCCCGGGTGGTTTTGCCGGCCGCGATCGCCTTGGCCACGGCCGCCCCCACAGCAGCCTCGAAATAGTGCTTGCGCTGATTGGCGGTGTCGATGGCGCGAAAGCCCGCGTCGATCGCAAGCGCCGTGAGCTCTTCGGTGCGCTCCTCCTTCCAGGCCGTGCCGTAGAGGATCCTGGGCTCGGGGCTGGCTGCTGGCGACATCCGACGGAGCCTAGTGATCCGCGCGCTGGCTCGCCATGCCCCCTGGTTGGTTCACGGAGAAGTGCCACGTCGGACACCGCACTTCATCGCTCATGCTCCCCTCATTTCGCCCTTCATCCGCGGTCTTACTGGGTGCCTTGACGGCCGGGCTCGGGCCGCTGGCTTGCTCCTCGGCCGAGCCGGTTCACGGGAACAGCGCGGGTCAGCCGGGCAGCGGCACGGCCGGTAGCGGCGCTGGCGGGACCGGGCAAGCGGGCACCAGCACTGGGGGCACCACGGGCGGCACCAACCCGCTGCCTACCGGCGGCGGCATCGGCGGCGCTGGGACCGGCGGCAGCTCGTCGCAGGCGGGCGGCGGCGCCGGCACGGGCGGTACCGGCAGCGCTGGCACCGGCGGGGGCGCGGGCGACGGCAGCACCAGGAGCCCCGGCTGCGACAAGGATGTCGCCGAGGACCCGAGCGCATGGACGACGCACGACATCACGGTCGCCATCGACCCCAAGCTCGCGACCGCCTACGGGCAGCGCCGCTACTGGACCCGGCCGCCAATGAACTACGACAAGACCAAGCCGATCCCGCTGACGATTTGGGCCCAAGGCTGCAACCAGGGCAACAACCCCGAAGACACGCCGATGACCATCGGTCCGGCCGCCGACGGTTCGGTGCAGGTGGAGCTATTGGCCCCGCAGAACCACCCGGGGCCTTGCTACTACGCAGGCCCCGATGGCGACGACGCCAAAACACCCGAGCTACCGTACTTCGACGAGGTACTGAGCGAGGCGCTCAACAACTACTGCATCGACACCAGCAAGGTGTTCGTCGGCGGCTACAGCAGCGGCGGCTGGCTCACCTCGCTCGTCTCGTGCAATCGCGCCAGCGTGGTGCGCGGCGTCGGCTGGGCCGCAGCGGGGCTACAGCTCAACCACGACGCTTGCTCGGGCCCGGTCGCTGCCATCATCACACGCGGCATGAACGACGCCGGCACGCCGCTCGCCCAAACCGAGGCGGCGCGCGACAGTCTGATCATGCGCAATGGCTGCACCATGAGCACCGCTCCGTGGCGGCCCGGCGAAACGATGTTCAATTCCAGCTCGTGCGTCGAGTACCAGGGCTGTATGCCGGGCTACCCGGTGGTGTGGTGCCCGACCCCGGGCGGCCACACCAACACCGTCATGGATACCAAGCTCTCACCGCAGGGTTTCTGGAAGTTCTGGACGTCGCTGTAGGGTCGATGGTGATCGTCCCAGCGCAGGCGTCGTGGGCGTTACTCGGTGATCGCGACGCGCAGGCCGGTGATGTCGGTGACGGTGTCGGCGGCGGCGTAGGTGACCTCCCGTACCCGCGCGCTGGCCTGGATCGAGACGGCCATCGTCTCGAGGTCGTCGCTGACCTCTTGCCCAGCTTCGCCGGCGTCGATGATCAGTGCCGCCAGCTCGCGGGTCTGCGGGATCTTCTTGGTCGAGCGCAGGCCGCGTACCGCGCGCAGCACCGAGAGCAGCAGCGTCACCTCGCGCACCTGGGTGGCCTCCGAAGTGTCCAGGCGTGGCCAGGGCGTCACGTGGATCGAGACTGCACCTTCGCTCTCGCGAAATAGAATCTGATACAGCTCCTCGGTCACGAACGGCAGGAATGGCGCGTATAGCCCGAGCAGCGCACGCAGGCACTCCCACAGGCTGGCGCGCGCCGAGGCGCGCGTCTCGGGCGAGTAGCGCTCGGTGCGCCAGAAGCGATCCTTGACGATTTCGACGTAGTCGTCGCAAAAGTCCCAGAAAACCTTGTCGATCGCCTCGCGCGCGTGAGCGTAATCGTAGGCCTCGAAATACTCGCGCGCCTTCTCGACCACGGCGCCCACTCTGCCGACGATCCAGCGATCTTCCGGCGTGCGCTGGGCGAGCGGAACCGGCGCCGGTACGGCGCCGGCCCGGACAGAGTGCTGGCTGGGGTGCTCCTCCTGCATCTGCAGCGTGCAGAAGCGCGCCAGGTTCCACAGCTTGACCACGATGCGGCGGCCGTTCTGAACGTCGCGCTCGTTGTAGCGCATGTCGTGGCCGAGGTGCCCGCCCGCAGCCCAGTAGCGCACGGCGTCCGCCCCGAACTTCTTGATCACGCCGTACGGCTCGTAGCGGTTGTAACCGCTTTCGTCCGTGTACTGCTCGAGGTCGCGCTTGCTGATCTTCTTGCCGCTCTCGTTCAGGCCCCAGCCCGAGATCATCACGTCTTTCCACGGCAGACTGCCGGTGTGCAGGTGCGACTTGATCACGGTGTAGAACAACCAGGTGCGGATGATCTCGAACGCCTGCACGCGCACCGTCATCGGATACGCTTCGGGCGCGCTGACGCGCCCGGGCGTGCCTGCCCAATTCGACAGCACGAGCGGCGAGAGCGACGAGGTCATCCAGGTGTCGAGCACGTCCGCATCGCCCTGAAACTCGGCGCCGCCGCACTTGGGGCACGCGCTCACCGGGCAAGGCGACTCCAGCGGATCGACCGGCAGGCTCTCCGGCTTGGCCAGCGCCGCCGTGCCGCACTTCGCGCAGAACCACACCGGCAGCGGCACGCCGTAGAAGCGCTGGCGCGAGATGTTCCAGTCGAAGCGTAGACCCATGATCCACTGCTCCAGCCGCACCTTCATCCACTCCGGGTACCAGGTCAGCTCCTGCGCGCGCGCCATGAGCTCGTCCTTCATGTCGAGACAGCGAATGAACCACTGCGGCGCCATCA
>DATDEV010000079.1:0-5782 GCA_036522995.1 Polyangiaceae bacterium | reverse complement strand
CGGGCAACTACGACGTCGACCTGACGGCAGCCAAGCTCGACTACCCGAACGACTGCGCCACCGAGCTCGGTGGGTTTCGCGACGTGGTGCTTTCGGTGAGCGTGCCCGAGGGTGGGCCCTTCGACCTGGACATCACGGCCCAGCGCGACGGCGGCGAGCTGGCGCTGGCCAGCGCGCCAAGCTGCGGCGCGGCCGAGGGCGTGATCTGCGTCCCGTCCTTCGTCACGCCGGAGGGAAGCCGCTCGACGCCCGAAGCTCACGCCGCGCGCCTGCTGCTGCGTGCGCTCGAGGCGGGCCCACGAACGATCTACCTGGCGGCGGGCGGCGAGGGCGTGGTGCAGCTGCGGGTCGATTTCCGTCCCGCCGAAACCTTCGGCGGCGAGCGCTGCGGCGACGCGCCGGCGCTCCTGGACGGGGGCCCCGCGCAGCTGGTGCGTCTACCGGCCTACGCCGCCGACGTGAAATCCGCGTGCAAGCCCGAAACCGGCGACGCCTTCGTCGCTTTCACGCTCGAGCAAGCGCGCGACGTGAGCGTGATCGCCGAAGCTCAGAGCGCTCTGGGCCTACCGGTGCTGTCGCTGCGTGACGCCGCGTGCAAAAAGGAGCTGACGTGTCGCAAGAGCCAGCCGGGGCGCTTGTTCGTGCGCGACCTCGCGCCGGGCACGTATCACGTGGCGGTGGCCGGCAGCGGGCCCGACGACATCAGCGTGCGCCTGGAGACTGCCGAGGTGTCGCCGGCTCCAGCAGGTGAGGGCTGCGCCGCCCCACCCTTGCTCGACTCGGGCGTGGAGGAGCTGGAGGACCTGTCGACGCACGAGGACGCCGTCGACCCAGGTTGCTTGGTCGGCGCAGCGGACGCGACCTTCGGCTTCGAGCTCCAAGCTCCGCGCGATGTGGCGCTGATCGCGCGCTTTGCCGACAGCGATACCGGGGCCGTGAGCATCGCCGGGCCGAGCTGCGGCGAGGCGCTGGTGTGTCGGAGCGGGCTCGGCACGCAGCGCGTCGTGAAGTATGGGCTGGCGGCGGGCGACTACCGCGCCATCATCGAGTCGGCGCGCGGCAACCCGGTGGGCCTGAGCTGGTTCGAGCGTCCCGCGCTGCCGCCGGTGCTGGTGCCGTTCGCCGACGACTGCGATGGGATCGTGACCATCCCGGAGGCGGGGGGGCGCTTCAGTGGCAATACGAGTAATGCATTTCCGGACTTCAATGCCGGGTGCGACGTCGGTGGGCAGGAAGAGGGCGGGGCCCCCGACCAGATCCTGAGACTACACCTGGGCGCTCCAACTCGCGTCGTACTGGATATGCAGGGTAGTAGCTTCAACACGTTGCTTTCCGTGCGCGAGGGACAGTTCTGCCCCGGCGCCGAGCTGCTGGCCGCCTGTGCTCCCGGCTACTTGGCGACGCGAAGCTACTTGGATCTGGATTTGCAGCCCGGTGACTACTTCGTTCAAATTGATGGCTACGACGGCGCGGCTGGCGCGTGGAAGCTCGACGTTTTCACCAGTCCGCTTTGAAGGGCTGCCTACAGCTTGGCTCGTGACATGAATCAGCGTAACTTCTCGACCATGCGCCTCGCTGCCGCGCGCTCGCTTTGGGGCTTCGGTCTGGCGCTTGCGCTGACGGCAAGCGCCCAGGCTGCGTCACCCAGCTCGGCTGCGTCTGCGGCGCCGCGGGCTTTTGGCAAGGCGGAGCGACAGGCGCTCGAGCAAGGCGCCATGGTTTCCCGCCCGCTGCGCTTCGAGCATGGCAGCGGCAGCTACGTGGGCGGAGTGTCGTACCAGGTCGTGGATGCGCGACCGGAGCTCGTGCTGGCTGCGCTGTCGGACGTGGCCAACTGGCCCGAAGCATTGCCGCGCACCAAGAGCGCACGGCTGCTGGCGGCCGATCATGGGGTGTCGCGCGTCGAGCTGGTGCAGGGCGGCAGCTTCGTCGAGGCGCGCTACGCGGTGATGCTCGAGCGCGCCGGCGATGGCGAGACCATCCGCTTCTGGCTCGATCCGACTCACCCGCACGACATTCGCGACGTGTGGGGTTTCTTTCGCGTGCAGGCGTTGCCGGATGGGCGGGCGCTGATCACGGTGGCCGCCGCGCTCGACCTGGGGGAGGGCCTGGCGCGCATGCTGTTCGAGGACAACATCGCCAGCATGATGCTGCGCGCGCCGAGCAAGATTCGCGCTTTCGTCGAGCCGCGCGCCCTGGCGCTGGGCGGCGCACGTTAGGGCTACGCCGTCCGCCGGCCCTTGCGCTACAGTCGCCGCCGCTATGTCGTCCGGTTGGCTCGAAGCTGTGAAGAGGCGAGGATGTTTGCGCGGCTGCTGGTAATCGCCCTCAATACTTACCGCGAGGCCGTGCGTGCGCGCATCCTGCATGGCCTGTTCGCGCTGGCGCTCGCTACCACCGCCTATGCGCTGGTAGTCGGCGCCTACACGTCGCGTAGCCAGCTGCGGGTGGTCAGCGACCTGGGCGCCGCTTCGATCTCGCTCTACGCGATCGTGGTGGCCGTGGTGGTGGGCGCGACCTCCCTTTACCGCGAGCTGGAGCTCAAGACGCTGTTTCCGATCCTGGCCCGACCGCTGAGCCGTACCGAGTATCTGGTTGGCAAGTACCTAGGTACCTTGCTTTTGCTGCTGGTGTTCGTGGTCGCCAATACCGGAATCGCGTTGCTCGCGATCTCCGTGATCGCCGGCCGTGATCTGGGGCAGGTCCTGGGCTTGGGTCTGGGCAGTGCGCTGGTGCTTGGCGCAATTGGCTTCAAAGTGCGGCGCGCGCTGACCTACCTGCCCATCGCTTGGGCGGCGTTCTTGGGCGTGTGCGGCGCAGGGCTGGCCTCGGGCGCACCCGACGATCGGCGCGTGCTCATCGGCCTCGGGCTGCTGACCATGTGCGAGGTGGCGATCGTGACCGGCATCGCCACGCTGTTTGCCTCGTTTTCCTCGCCCTTCTTGACGGCCATCTTCACGTTCGCGGTGTTCGTGGTCGGCCGCTCCGCCGACTCGCTGGCGCGGCTACCGGAGCGCGTGTTCGGTCCGACGATCCACGCCTTCGGCGAAGCGCTGAGCAAGGTGGTGCCCAACCTGATGCTGTACGTACCGGCGCGCCCGCTACTCACCGGCGAAGCAGGCGACGTCGCGCTCTGGCCGTACATCGGCAGCTCCGCCGTCCACGCGCTGGCGTGGACGCTGCTGCTGCTGGCGCTGGCCAGCGTGATCTTTCGACGCCGCGACTTCATATGAGCGAGGCGAGCCGACCGCGCGCGCTGCTCGGGCTGCTGGCCTGGAGCATTTGCGTGCTGCTGCTGCTGGCCGGCGTGGCGACGCTGCGCGCCGTGCTCGACGGCGAACGCGAGATCGCGGCTAGCGACGCGGCCTTCGACGCCAACGATCTGCACGCCGCCATTCAGCATGCCCGCCGAGCGGCCTCGGCGTACACGCTGGGAGCACCGCACGTGGAGCGCGGCTACGAGCGCTTGCTGGCGATCGCCCGTGGTGCCGAAGCGCTCGGGCAGCCCGAGGTCGCGCTGCTGGCCTGGCAGGCCCAGCGCGCCGCCGTGCTGGAGAGCGCGTCGTTCTTCCAGCCCTTCCCAGGTCGCCTCGAAGAGGCCGATCGCAACCTGGCCCGGCTCGAGGCGGCCAGGACTGCGCCCGAGCCCGAGCGGGCCGCCGCCGCCCAGCGGCTGTTCAAGCAAGCCCGGGCCCAAGCTGGCGAGCGTGCGCCCTGGGGCGGCCTGCTCGCCGGGGGCCTGCTGGTAGCGGGCGCCGGCATGGCGTGGTTCGCTCGCGGTGCGCTGGGCAGGGGCGGAGCGATCAGCTGGTCCGGTGGGCGCTGGGGCCTGGCCACTTTCGCCTGCGGGGCCGCTTTATGGGCCCTCGCTGCCTATCGAGGCTAGGCTCGGGGCGTGAGCGGCAGCTCCTTGCGCAGCCCTGGTGGCCCGAGCCTGGCAGCGGTCATCGGGCGCTTTGCCGAGTACCTGGCGCTCGAGCGGCGCTGCTCGACCCACACGGTGCTGGCGTATCGGCGCGATCTCAGCGGGCTGGTCGCCTTTCTGGCCGCCCGGCTGGAGCGTGAGCCGTTACTGTCGGACGTGACCCGCATATCGCTCCGCGCCTGGCTCGGAGAGCTGGCGCGGTCGCTAGCGTCGACCAGCATCGCCCGCAAGCTCTCGAGCGTGCGCGCCCTGTACGTGTTCTTGGGACGAGCCGGTGAGGTGCGCGAGAACCCGGCAGCGCTACTGCAATCACCCAAGCTCAGCCGCGGCTTGCCGCTCGTGCTGCGCGCCGAGGCCGCTGCCGAGGTGATGACCGCACCCGACCCCACGGGCGCAGACGACGACGTGGAGAAGCTGCGCGACCGGGTGCTGCTCGAGCTGCTGTACGGCTCGGGCCTGCGCGTCAGCGAGCTGGGTGGGCTCGATTTGCTGAGCGTCGACGTGCGCGGCGCCGAAGTGCGCGTACTCGGTAAGGGCAGCAAGGAGCGGCTGGTACCGCTCGGCGGTAAAACGCTCGAAGCGCTGGAGCGCTACTTACCGCGCCGCGCCGAGCTACGGCATCCACGCACCGGCCAGCTGGACGAGCGAGCGCTCTTGCTCACGCGGCGCGGCAAGCGCCTGGGCGTGCGTCGGATCCAGGCCCTGGTGCAACGCTACGGCGCGCTTGGCGCTGGGCGTCCTGACTTGCACCCGCACGCGCTGCGCCATTCGTGCGCGACGCACCTGCTGGAAGGCGGCGCCGATCTGCGCGTGATTCAGGAGCTGCTCGGCCACGCCAGCTTGTCGACCACGCAGCGCTACACCCACGTCTCGCTCGACCAGCTGCTGTCGGTCTACGACAAGGCGCACCCGCTGGCGCGCGCCAAGCGCGCTCGCGCGAGGTAGGCTCCGCCCGTGAGCGACGACGGAGCGGCCTCGGCTGGACTTGCGGGCATGCGGCGACTTTCGGGCGGGCTGCTCGCGGCGCTGACGGGTGCCGCGCTCGGTTGCTTGGTCTGTGCTGGGTGGGAGGCCCGGGGCGCAGGCGATCTGGGACTGTGGGCGATCTGCGCGGGGTTGAGCGCCCCGCTGGCTGCCGTGGCGGGCGTCGCCATGGCTGTCTTTCGGGCGCTGTTCTTGGCGGGAGAGGCGTGGTCGCCGCTCCGGCTCTGGCGCTGGCTGGCAGGGCTCCGGGGCGCAGAGCGCGCAGCCTGGCTGGTGACGCCGCCGCTCTTGGCCGTCGCGGCCCCGCTGGCGCTCTTGGCCGTCGCGGGCGTGGCCACGCGCGTGCTCGGTGCGGACGCCACGCCTCGCGCAGCGATGGGCCTGATGGCCCTCACGTTCGCGCCGCTCGCGCTCGCGCTCGTGGCAGGGGTGAGGACGGCGGCGGCCGAGCTCGGGCCGCGGCTCGACACCGAGCGGCGCTCCGCTTCCCCTGGCGTGGTGCTGCTGGCTTCGCTGGGGCTGGGGTTGGCAGCGCTGGCGCTGCTGATTTCGCTGGGGGAAACGGGCGGGGGCGGTGGTCCCTGGCGCATCCTGGGTGTGCTGCGCCGCGACGAGCTCGATCTGCGCGCTCCCGGCCTGCTGCTGCTCGTCGCGGCGGCAGCGCTGTTCGTGCCGCGGCCCTCTCGGGCTCTCGGGGGGCTGCTGCTGCTGGCGCTGGCGCTTTTGCCTGCCGTCTTGACCTGGCAAGCGGCGCGCGGCCTCGACGCGCAAGCGGCGCTCGCCATCGAGCGCGAGGCGGCTCTGTCGCGCGTCGGGCTCGGCCTGCTGCGGCGCTCGAGCGACCGCGACCATGATGGGGTGAGCGCAGCCTTC
>DATDEV010000078.1:0-7245 GCA_036522995.1 Polyangiaceae bacterium | reverse complement strand
GGTGCCGGCGGTCGTGCTCGACGACGTGCCAGCAGCGCCGGTGCCGGAGCCACCCGTGCCGGTGCCGGAGCCACCCGTGCCGGTGGTCGCGCCGGCTGCGCCGGAGCCCGGTCCCACGCCTGCTGAGCCTGCCGTCGTTGGAGCACCGGCCGTGCTGCTTCCGCCGATCCCGGTGGTGCCGCCGGCGTCCGTACCGCCCGTGCCACCGGTGGAGGGTTTCACCGCTCCGAATTCGTCGGCGCCGAGGTCGGGGGCCGAACCTACGAAGGGCAGCATCACGTCCGTGCCCTTGTCGATCAGCGCGCTGCCAGCCTCGAGCTTCAAGAAGTCTATTGCGGGCAGGCTGCCGTCCGCCTGGCGCGGTCCGAGCGCGCCGGCGTCGGAGGTGCTGGCAAAAGCGGTCGCGGCTTCGGTGATGTTCAGGTCCCAGGTGTTGAACATGGAATCGACGCCGCCCATGTTCGTGTTCTTGTTCGGGAACCCGATGTTGTTGCGCATCCGGTGCACGAGGTCGCCAGTCAAGATGATGGTCGACGCCGAGTCACCGGCAGGGCTGGCGAGCATGTTGTACTGCGTGCCGTTCATGTACGAGGTGTTGTTCAGCCAGGTGTTGCCGCCCGAAGAGTGGTTGGCGTAGAAGCCCGCCGCTTTGTTCTTCCAGGCCACGTTGTGGCGAACGATGTGCCGCACGCCTTTTTGGCTGCTGCCGACCTTGAAACCGTTGCCGTTGCCGGAGGCCGGGCTGATGGAGCCGCCGTCGGCGTAGCCGTTCTGGATCGCCCAGCTGTTTTCGATGATGACCGGCACTTCTTGAGAGATGAGGTCGTAGCCGTCGTCCGAGTCGAGCCAGGCACGGCAGCCGCGGATGATCGTGCTGGGCCCGGTCTCCTGATAGTGAACGCCGATGCCATCGCCGTTTTGGCCGTCGCCCTGGCTGCCGTCCTTGTCGTAGTTGTCGTGCGAGTCCACGTTCAAGATCAGATTGCCCCCGGTGCCCTTCGAGATGAACAGGCCCGGTCCGAAGTTGTGGTGGATGTCGAGCAGCTCGAAGGTGTTGTTGCTGGCGCCCTCGCTGCGCAGCGCCGAGATGGAGTGGTCGCCGCTGGCGCCGACCGGCACGCTTCTGATCTCGAGCCCCTTCAAATGCAACCAGTTGCCGGTGACCAGCAAGGCGGGGGTGTCTGCGGCCTTGTTGGTCGACACATAGCCGGAAAAATCGATGATCGGCAGCTCGCCCGCGTAGGCGAAGAACCTGAGCCGTTGCGCGTCCGACGTTCCGCTCTTCGAGAGCTTGATCTGTGTCGTGGGCCTGTACGTACCGGCGCGCAGCCAGACGGTGTCGCCGGCGCTGGCCGCGTCGTGCCCCTTTTGCAGCGTGGCAAACGGCTGGGCCATGCTGCCCGGGTTCGAGTCGCTGCCCGTGGGGGCCACGTAGTACTCGGCAGCGCTGGCGACCCCGGCCGCCAAGAACAGCGCGCCGAACGCCGTGCCAGCAAGAAGGGCTTTGGTGGTGCGTGGGGGCATCGGCAAGTCGGGTCTTCTCCGCTGGGAGCCGAAGTTGGAGCTCTCCCCGGTTTATGCGCCGAATCTTCAGTCACCTGGCCGCATTCGTCCCTCGCGACACAGATAGAAGCCATGCATCGCTGTATTGACTGAAGGATTGCAGCGCGCTTGGAATGAGGACGTCACGCCCGAGAGCTCGTCTCTCCTCCACGCCTGCGCGACCTAGCAGAGCGGAAGCTGCGCCGAGCAAACGAAACCAGAACCTACACCGCTGTAGCTCCAGTGCTCGACGGTGCAGCGGCCGGCGGCCGGTGGCTGAGCCGTGCGCAGGACATTGACGGAGTTGCCCGCGTCCTGACGCACGCGGTGCGATACAGCGGTGCCTGCGTTGACCGCCCAAATCGGGCGCGGCAACGCCGCCCCATCGTGCAGCGCGAGCACGAACGGCAAATGAATGTGGCCGGCCAAAATGATGTCGGCACCCGCCCGAGACCAGGCCTGAACGGCCTCTGCGTGGCCGTGAACCAGGTTCTTGTCTTCGGAATGGCGCGGCACGGCAATCGGTTGATGCAGCACGATCACCCGCAGCTGCGCTGGAGCTGCCTTGAGCAGCTCGCCCGACACGCGTGCGCGCTGCTCGTGCGAGATTTCCCCGTCGACGTGGCGATAGCGGCGGGTTGTCTTGACTCCGAGCACGAGGCAATCGGCAGAGCGCCAAGTCGGCTCGAGCTCTGCGCCGAAGATCCGCTTGAACCCGGCGTAGGGGTCGAGCACCCTGGTTGCCAGATCGAAGAGCGGCAGGTCGTGATTTCCCGGGACCGCCAAGACGTGCGGCACTTGCAAGCGGCGTACGAACGCAGCGGCTGCCGAGAACTGTGCGGTGCGAGCCCGCTGCGTGATGTCACCGCTCAGTATCAGCAAATCGGGGGCTAGCCGGTGTGAGAGCTCGACCAACGCTTCGACGACGGGGCGCTGCTCCGTCCCGAAGTGCGGATCCGAAACCTGCAAGATGACCGTCATCCGGGATCCTCTCGGCGTTCGGGGGGTCGAAGCAGCAGCAGAGCGTGGGGAGCGACGCGAAACGTCAGCGGCGCCGGCAGCCACTCTACCTCGCCGTCCGTGGCCACCTTGAACGGACTCGAGCCGAAACGCCGACGCACCGTCATGCGCTCGAAGTCGAAGCTCGTCACCTCTTCGGCTTCGCCCAGCCGACCGAAGCAGGCACGCAGCAGCAGCCCCAGCATGCCGAGCGGGGTCAGCGGTCGTAGCGTTACCGCCGCCAAGCGATGCTGTTCGAGCTTGTCACTGTGCGGGATACCGACGCGTTCGAGTTGCAGGCGATTGTTGCCGACGAACAACGTGGGCGTAACGATGCTGCGCTTGCCTTGCTTCGAATCGATATTCAGTCGCAGCGCGCGATGCGAGCTGAATAGGGTCTTCAGCGCCGCGCCGATGGCCACGAGGCGGCTGCGACCGAACCGCCCCTTGGCCTGCTCGCGCTCTTCCAGTAGCTCTGGATAGAGCCCGATGCTGCTATTGACCAAGAACACTCGGTCATTGACCATTCCCACTTGAACTTCGAAGGCGCGGGGGCCGAGCAAAATTCGACACGCTTCAGGCAGCTCGGAAGGAATGCCATGCGTGCGGCTGAAGTAGTTGAAGGTCCCCAGCGGCAGCGCGCCGAAGAAGCATCCGCTACCGAGCGTGGCTTGCGCGACGGTGTTGATGGTGCCGTCGCCTCCCGCCGCCACCACGATGCCCGCGGCTTCACGCGCCCGTGCCACGAGGTCGCTCACTACGCTCTGAAGGTCACTCGGATCTGCGACTTCGTGGATGGAGAACCTTCGTCCAGCGTCGGTCAGGGTGGTTTCGATGCTCGTCCGGACCGCTGCAGCGTCGTGCTTGCCGGAGCCCACGTTGAGCACGATGAAGAGTGGCGCATCGGCAGGCACGTCACGCCAAGCCAAGTTCTCGATCACCTGCGGTGCGGCAGACATTGCGCGACCACCATGGCACGAGGGACGCGCCTAGGCCGGTCACACGCGCGTCGCATTTCGTCTCATTCACGGTGGCGCGCGACAGCGGGCTCGCGCGCCACGCGCTCCGCTAGACACGCGCTCCGCGCCTGGCTAAACCGCGCGGCGCCGAATCGGATTGGCGGCGGTGGTGATACGCTCTTTGGGCTTGGCTGCGCGGTTGGGCGTACGCGCAGCTGCCTTCTTGGCGGCGGCTGCGGCGTCCGGATCCGCGGCCTCGGCCTCCGCGTCTGCGGCCGCCTTGTCGGCCTCCGCTTTGGCTCGAGTCGCCGCGAGCTCTGCCGCCTCTTTCGCGTCGTCGCTGGCCTCGTGACACTTCTTGTACTTCTTCCCCGAGCCGCAATGGCAGGGATCGTTACGACCAAGCTTCATGCCCCAGTCGTAGCACCAACCGCCCCAGGATGGGAAAAGCGCTCGAGCGCCCAAAAAGTGACCGCGGCATGTCGATTCGGGCCAGGCTGGGACGCCGTGCTGGTGGAGCCGCCATGGGCGGGACCACCAACAGGAGACGAGACCCAATGCGCTATTTGATTCTGGTTGGACACGACGAAAAAGGCGGCAAGACCCTGAGCGAGGAGCAGCACCGCGCGCTCTTCACGGCCTACCAGAAGTACGAAGCCGACCTGAGGCAGGCGGGAGTACTGCTGGGCGGCGACCCGCTTCAGCCGACCGAGCGCGCCTCGCGCATCAGCAGCGAGGGTGGCAAGCGCAAAGTGCTCGATGGCCCTTTCACGGAGTCGAAGGAGATCATCGGCGGCTACTTCGTGATTGAGGTGAAGTCTTATCAAGAGGCGCAGGAGTGGGCGTCGCGCTGCCCGGCGGCGCAGCTCGGCGCGTGGTGCTACGCCGAGGTGCGCGAGGTTCAGGAGCTTCAGCGCTGACGCTGGAGCGAGATCGTGCTCTGGTCGGATGATGTCGGCTGCCGACACCCGCCGCGTGGCTGCCGCGATCTGGCGCATCGAGTCGCCCAAGCTGATCGCCATGCTGGTGCGCCTGGTGCGGAGCGTGGACCTGGCAGAAGAGCTGGCGCAGGAGGCATTCGTCGAAGCGCTGGCTGGCTGGAGCGCCTCCGGAGTTCCCGCCAACCCCGGCGCCTGGCTGATGACGGCCGCGAGGCGGAGCGCGCTCGACGCGCTCCGCCACACGCGGCGCGTCGAGCGCAAGCACGAGCAGGTGGGCCGCGAGCTAGCGGCCCCGAGCGCGGCCAGCTTCGAGGAGTCGCTCGACGACGTCGTCGGTGACGACCTGTTGCGGTTGGTGTTCGTGGCTTGCCACCCCGTGCTGTCGCCCGACGCGCGAGTAGCGCTGACACTGCGCCTGCTGGGCGGGCTCACGACCGAGGAGATCGCGAGCGCCTTTCTGGTGGCGGAGCCGACCATCGCCCAGCGCATCACGCGCGCCAAGCGGACCTTGACCGAGAAGGGCGTCGGCTTCGAGCTGCCGCGCCCCGAGGACCTGACAGCGCGCCTCGATTCAGTGCTGGAGGTCATCTACCTGATCTTCAATGAGGGCTACTTGGCTACGGCCGGCGATGCTTGGATGCGGCCTGCACTATGCGAAGACGCGCTGCGCCTGGGCCGTGTCCTGGCCGAGCTGCTGCCCGAGCAAGCCGAGGTCCAGGGCCTGCTCGCGCTGATGCAGATTCAGGCGTCGCGGGTCCGCGCTCGCACTGGTCCCAGCGGCGAGGCGGTGCTGCTGCTCGATCAGGATCGGGGCCGGTGGGACGCGCTGCTGGTCCGCGGCGGCCTGGAGGCGCTGGCTCGCGGCGAAGCGCTTGCTCGGCAGCGCCCCGGAGCCTATCTGCTGCAGGCTGCGATCGCCGGTTGTCACGCGCGCGCAGTCCAGGCCCAGGACACCGACTGGCCACGCATCGCTGCGCTCTACGAGCTGCTGGCTCGGCTTGCGCCGTCGCCGATAGTCGAGCTCAATCGCGCGGTTGCCGTGGGCAAGGCGTTCGGACCGGCCGCGGCGCTGGCCATCGTCGACCCTCTGCTCGCCGATCCGGCCATGGCCGACTATGCTTTCCTGCCCAGCGTGCGCGCCGACTGCCTCGCCCAGCTAGGCCGCCTGGAAGAAGCCCAAGCAGAGGTCGAGCGCGCCGCCGCTCTCACCAAGAACGCGCAAGAGCGCAGCCTGCTCGTGGCCCGCGCCGCCGCCTACGCGCGCGCGCAAACGGCGACGCCCGAGCCGTAGTAGGCTGGCTGCGATGTTGGTCTGCCGCTTTCTGGTGGTGATGTCACTTGCGGCTTTGCTCGGCTGCAAGCAGAAGGGCGACGCCGCGCCCGAGCCGCGAGCGGACGCTATCGAGAGCGCGGCGCTGCCGCCGCCTCCGCCGCCGGACGCTTCGGCCGCGCCCGCCTGGAACTACCCGGCCGTAAGCTGGCGTTCGGCTGACTACGCCTTGACCAAGATGCGGGTCGAGCGTAGGCCCGGGCTGGTGGTGGTCATGGCCGATTGGTGTTCGAGCTGTGAACGCTACCGGGCGCTATTCCAGGATCCGGAGATCGTCGAGCTCAGCAAGAGCTTCGAGATGATCCTGATTGAATCGGACACCAGTCCCCAGCGCGCAGCAGCGTGGCAGGTCGATGGAGCCTACGTGCCACGCACGTTCGTGGCGACGCCGGACGGTGAAGTCGACCGTAGCTTCCGAACTTCGAACCCCAAGTACGCGCATTTCTTCAACGACGCGGAGCGAGATGCGCTCGTCAGCACGCTGCGGCAGGCGGCCGCGAAGTACTCGCGAGGCGGCTAGCCCTCGGACTATAGTCGGCCGGCCCGCGCGACCCGGAGTGAAGCCATTTTGACGACCTTCAGCAAGCTACGTGCAATCGGCGCTCCCGCGCAGCGCTTTCGGTGGCTCCTCAACGGGGCCCTGGCGTCGGTGTCAGTGCTGGCCATGGGCTGTTCTCAGATAGGCCCAGGCACGATCGCCAACGCGCGCTTCGACTACAACGAGGCGATCGTACGCAGCTTCGACAACCAGATGCTGCTCAACCTGGTGCGGCTTCGCTATCAGGATTCCATCCTGTTCCTGGACCTGACCTCGGTCGTCGCGTCGTACAGCCGGGAAGGGAACGTCGGGGCGTCGGCGAACGTCGATGCTCCCAATTCGCTCTCGCCGACCGCGGTCACCGGCAACGCCGCCGGCGGGATCAGCTGGAGCGAATCGCCGACGATTTCCTATGCGCCGCTGCAAGGCGAAGATTTTGCGAAGCGGCTGCTGGCTCCGATCCAGCCCAGCTCGATCTTGTTGCTGTCGCGCAGCGGTTGGGGGCTGGAGCGTTTGCTGGTCTGCACGGTGCAGCAGATGAACGAGCTGCTCAATGGTAGTGCAATTGGCGGCGTCGCGCCGCGCCAGGTCAATCACTACCGGAGCTTCCGGCGCGTTGCCGTGCTGCTGCGCGAGCTGCAGGAAGATGGGGTCATCCAGGTCGGCACGCTCGCCAACCAACCCGACCAGGTCGCGATCACCGCGGGGCCGAAGCCCATGGACGAGTTGGCTCGTCAGAAGGCGGCGGAAATCCTGTTGCTGCTCAATGTGACGCGGTCCGCGCCGCCTGCGCCCTCCAGCGTGGCGCCGACCGCGCCAGCAGCCCCGTCCGCTGCGCCCACGCCAGCGTCCCCGCCCGCGCCAGCGTCTGCGCCCGCGCCAGCGTCTGCGCCCACGCCAGCGTCCCCGCCCGCGCCAGCGTCCCCGCCCGCGCCA
>DATDEV010000077.1:0-3695 GCA_036522995.1 Polyangiaceae bacterium | reverse complement strand
TAGGCCGCGCGCTGCTCGAACTCGGTGAAGTCCTCCACGCTCATCAATGCGCGCTGTGAACCGAACAATTGCTGTACGTTCAAGCCACGCAGCGAGGTGGTATCGATGCGATTGCGGTGCTCCTGCGGTCGAATGTCGCCCACCAGATGAGTGGCGCCGTTGGTGTGGCCGTTGACGTGGCAATCCAAACAGGCAACGCCCAGGCTGGGACGCTCCGAGCGGCGATCGTCGGTGGCGTTGAACTGCTGCTGGGGGAACGGCGTGAGCAGTAGCCGCAGGCCATCGAGCTGCTTCGGATTGAGGATGCATTTGAACAGCTCGAAGAAGTTATCGGTGGTGACCAGCTGCCCCTGTGACACGTCCCCCAGGTCCGGCCTGGTGGTCAGAAAGATCGCCGGTGGGAACTCGGCCAGAAAGTGCTCAGGCAGATCGAAGTCCAAATCGAAGCGCGTCAGATTGCGACCGGTCTGCGACAGGATCTCGTCGATGCTCGAGGGGGGGAAGAGCATGCCGCCCTCGGGCTGCTTGGGGTGCGGCAGGGCCCGAAATCCGCTCGGAAAGAGCCCGCGCTCACGGATCAGCTCTGGCGAGAGCGTCGACAGCTGCTGCCACGACAGGTCGTCGACTAGCCGCGTCCGCACCCCGACTTGCACCGGTTTGCCACGTGTCATCGTGACGCTGCCGGCACGATCGGCGAGATCGTAGCGTTGCTCGAGCAGCGCTAGCTGCCGGCTCATCGCTTCGTCTTTCTCGGCGACCTTCGTGTCCATCAGCGTCGGAAAGTCCACGTGCTGATCCCCACCGCCGTTCATGTCGCCGCACATCGCGGGCGGCGGCGGAGCGTTGGGCGGCGCATCATCAGGGCCGGTCGGAACCGGTCCGGCCGGCAACGCGGCCATGCTTTCTCCGCGTTGTTCGGGCTTATCGGTCCCGCAACCGAGCACATGCACGAGCACGAACGCGAACGTCGTTACGGTAGCCATCCTCATCATCTTCAGCGCCTCCGGGGTTCGAGGTGCTGCAAGCTGCAGCAATCATTCCAAACGCCGCGACGCCACGGAATGCCGTCGGCCGTGGGCATGGCTAGGAGGCGGCAGCTCGAATCGAGCTGTCGACGCTTACCGTTTACGTACGTAGCTCGGCTTTGCTACCCAGAAGCGGGGCGTGGCGCGCTTGCCGACCGTGGCACAGGCGGCAGCTAGCCGGAGCTACCGACTGGCAGCGCCAGCTCGGTCTGGGCCGAGGCGAGACCGACGTGGGGCGCGGCGGCGCGGGCGTCTTCCTCGGACCACGGGTAGCGGACAACGAGCACGGCGAGCTCGGCCTGCGCCACTCGGGCGTTCTCGGGCCGCTTGGCGGCATCGCGAGCCAGCCACGAGCTGAGCAGCTCGTCGATGCCCTCGGGTACCACACCGCCGGGGATGACGCTGGCGAGCGGTGTGCGGGTGCCCGACAGGTGCCGGCTCACCATGGCGGTCATGTTCGGAGCCTCGAAGGCGTCGCGACCCGACAGCAAATAGAACAGCACGGCGCCAACCGCGTACAGGTCCGAGCGCGCGCTGGCGGCGCTCGAGCTGGTCAATAGCTCGGGCGCCAGATAGAGCGGTGTACCGATGACGGTGTGCTCGCCGGTGAGCTTTGCGTCGCCAGTCTCGACCGGCCGCACCAGGCCGAAATCGAGCACTTTGACGAAATCCGCGATGCCGCCGCGCGTCGTGAGCATGATGTTGGCCGGCTTGATGTCGCGGTGCACGAGACCGGCGGCATGAGCTTCAGCGAGCGAGCCCAGAACCTGCTGCACGATGTGCAGCGCTCGGCCCACGGGCACCGGACCTTCTTGCCGGACCAGCCCCTCGAGGTCGGTGCCTTCCAGGAACTCCATCGCATAGTAGAAGGTGCCGGCGTCGTTGAAGCCGTAGTCGTAGATGGCGATGGTGTTCGGATGGCTGAGCTGCGCAGTAAGCTTCACCTCGCGCTCGAAGCGCTGCAGCGTTTCGGAGGTGTTGGACTTGAGCAGCTTGATCGCGGTGGGCCTGGCCAGCAGTGAATGCTCGGCGCGGTAGACCGCGCCCATGCCGCCTTCGCCGATCTTCTTCAGCAGCTTGTACTGGCCGAGCTCCACCATCTCGGCGGCCTTGGCCTCGAGCTTCATGGCGAAGAAGGCAAAGACGATGATCACGACGCCCGCGCCGCCCAGCATCGCGATCAAGGCCAGCGCCGCCCAGTGGATGGCGTTGATGATGGCGTAGGCTTCGTCGCGATCGATCTTGGTGACGAGGCCCAAGCGCATCTCGGGGATCCAGGTCCAGCTACCGATCGCCCGGTGACCGCGATAGTCGAGCCAGCCCTCCTCGATGTTCTGCCCGTTCTTGCCGGCCAGCGCCGAGCGCACGGGCAAGGTCTGGGGCGCGTCAGCTTCGACATCCGAGGCCTTCTCGACGTCGTGGGTGGCAGCCTTGAGCTGCACCTCCAGGACGCCCGAGCCGGTGATCAGGCCCGCATTGCGCAGCTGATCGGCGAAGCGGCTGCGCGACACCATCACGCCGCTGAGGTCGAAGGCGTAGGTCTCGCCAGTCTGGCCCATGCGCCCGACCTCCAGCACCTGCGACAACTCCTTGGCCGGGTCCAGCCGAAAGCCGAGCACCCCGGCCAGCTTGTTCTCGTCGTCATAGATCGGAGCAAAGCTGAACATCGACGGCAGCTCGTCACCGAAGCCGGAGGGTTTGTCGCCCTTGATCTTGACGGGCTGGGAAATGGTCGTCTCGCCCTTCAGAGCGTCGCGAAAGCTCGGCCGGTCCAGCAGGCTCGCTCCGCCCAGCTCCTCCATGTGGGTCGTGAACGCGTAGCCTTTGGCGGCGGGGTCGACGACCAGAAATCCATGGGTACCATCGAGCAGGGCGCGCGCCGCGAGGTCGTCGTGCAGGTGCTGCATGGCCTGCTTCCGCTCCTCTGGCGTCTTCGCCCGCAAGACAGCGAGCGCGTCGGTGCGCACGGTGCTGCCCTTGACCGAGCCGCGGGTCTGCCGCGTGCGCGCTTCCGCCCACAGCCTCAAACCGGCGATTTGGCTCTTGTGGATCGACGCGATCGACGAGCCGACTGCCTCGCGTAACTGACGCCTAGCCCAGCGCTCGCCCCCGAGCGCCCCGAGCGCTACCAGCAGCACCACCGCTCCAGCTGCCAATGCGCGCTGGCCCCAGCGTGACTTCAGGATGCGCAGGCTGCTGCGGCCCACACGTGAACGGCTCGCGCGGCTCGAGCGACCAGATCGGCTCGCACTGCCCGCGCTGTCGCCGGGACGCTGTCGCGAACCGCTCTCTGCTGCGGCTTCGTTCGGATCCATGACTTGCGGCGGAGGTTACACTCTCTCGACACGGCACGTCGAGCCGGCCCAATGACGCGCGTTTTAGCCTGGAAGTCGGGTTCGAATCACTCCCACTGAGCAATGGACTGTCGGGCACCGCACTGCGCTCCGCGAGAATCTTGGCTTTCTCGTGACGCGATGCTTGTATGACGCCTCATGAGCTGCCGCACTCGAGGGCCTGGGGTTCGTCCGCTTCGCGTCGCCCTGCTGTTTGCCGGACCCCTGATTTCGAACGTCGCGTTCGCGCAAGGCGCGCCAGCGGCAGCGCCGGCCGCAGCGCCTGCGGCACCGGCGGCAGCGCCCGCACCGGCGGCAAAGCCCGCACCTGCCCCGG